>DASTTJ010000130.1:0-4553 GCA_035760205.1 Steroidobacteraceae bacterium
GCAAGATCACGCAGGACCAGGTGCTGCGGGCACGTGCGGAATTGCTGGCCGTGACCCAGCAGTCGCGCGAAGCGCAGAATCTCGCGGCGCAGGCACAGAGCTTGCTCAACTTCCTGTTGAATCGCCCGCTCGACACGCCTCTCGAAAATGCCGACGTGGCCGCGGAAGTACACGCTCGCACGAAAGCGCTGGCGGATTTGCGCGCGGCCGCGTTGTCGAACCGCCCCGAACTCGCGGAGCTCACGCACCTGACTCGCGCCAGCGAGGCGCAGGTGAACATTGCGCGGGCCGACCGCTGGCCAACACTGTCGCTGGGCGCCGATGGCGGCATCCAGGGCGAAGAATATGAATTCGGCCGCGGCAGCAATTACGCCACGGTGTCGCTGCTGTTCAACTGGACCTTCTTCGATGGCGGTGCGCGCCGGGCGGCCGTGCGCCAGGCATCCGCCACGGCCCGCAAGACGGCGACGCAACTCGACGAGCTCACCCAGCAGGTGCAGCTCGAAGTCCAGCAATCGCTCGATCGACTCAACACCAGCGCCGATTCGCTGGCCACCGCCGACGCGCGCGCCGAAGCCGCCCGCGCCGCGTTTCGCATCGCCAGCCGCAAGCGCGACGAAGGCGCAATCAGCCAGGTGGAATTCATCGATGCCCGCTCCAGCCTCACCAGCGCGGAGCTCAATCTCAACGTCACGCGTTTCTCGGTGCTCGCCCGCCAGGCCGAGCTCGACTACGCCACCGCCGCCGGCACGCTGCCGCTGGCGGCTAACTAACACCAGGTAACCGCCATGATGACTCCCCGAAACTTGGCCGCGCTTCTCTTGCTGGCCGCCACGCTTGCGGGATGTGGCAGGAACGAGCCCCCCGTGGCCGAGCGGCCCACGCCGGTGAGGATCCAGCGTGCCAGCAACGGGCCCGCGGTGCCGCCAATCGACACC
Organism: Steroidobacteraceae bacterium; assembly: GCA_035760205.1. Lineage (GTDB taxonomy): Bacteria > Pseudomonadota > Gammaproteobacteria > Steroidobacterales > Steroidobacteraceae > CADEED01. The sequence goes on from DASTTJ010000130.1 coordinate 939, forward strand.
AGCGGCACGGTTGCGACGAAACACGAGATGCGCCTGTCATTCAAGATGGGTGGAGTCGTGCGCCGCATCTACGTGCAGGAAGGTGACGTCGTGAAGCAGGGCCAGCGCCTTGCCGAAATCGAGCTGACGGAAGTCGGCGCGCAAGTCGAGCAGGCGCGGCAGCTGGCAGACAAGGCCGAGCGCGACCTCAAACGAGGCGAGAATCTCTACGCCGACCAGGTCATCAGTCTCGAACAACTGCAGGACCTGCGAACCCAGGCCGCGATGGCCAAAGCGCAGTTCAATTCGGCGCAATTCAACCTCGGCTATTCGGTCATCAGCGCGCCGCGCGACGGCAAGGTGTTGCGCAAACTCGCCGAGGAGCGCGAGCTGATTCCGGCCGGCGCTCCGGTGCTGGTGTTCGGCGAGAGCGATCGCGGCTACGTGGTGCGCGCTGCGCTCGCCGATCGGGAGATCGTCAACGTGAAGCTGGGCGACAAGGGCGAGATCCGCATGGACGCTTTCCCCGGCCAGCCCATGACCGGCACGATCGTGGAAATCGCGAGCGCGGCCGACGAGCGCACGGGAATGTTTTCCATCGAAGTGCAGTTCGATTCGCCCCCGGCGCGCCTGGTCAGTGGGCTGGTGACGCGATTGCGACTGGCGCCCACCACCGACACGCCGCCGCTCACCTACGTGCCGATGTCCGCGCTGGTCGAAGGCGACGGCGACCGGGCCAGTGTGTTCGTGATCGACGCTGGCAAAGCGCTGCGCCGCGAAGTGCGCGTGGCTTTCATCACCGCCGACAGCATCGCGCTGGAGAGTGGGCTTGCCACCGGCGAAACCGTGGTCACCGACGGCGCGTTGTTCCTCGAGAACGGCGAAGAGGTGGAAGTCGTGCGCGACACCACGAAGCAGGCGGTGAACACCCCGCACGCCGTCACCGAAGGCTGAACGCCGGCCGACCGGGAGGCAAACATGTCGTTCCTCGAGTTTCCGATCCGCCGCTACCAGTTCACGCTGGTGGCGTTCCTGTGCCTGGTCGCCCTCGGCTGGTATGCCTTCGCCAGCGTTCCGCGCGAGGAAGATCCGTACTTCAAGATCCCCGGCTTCACGGTCGCGGCTATCTACCCGGGCGCCGATCCCAAGGATCTCGAGCGACTGATCGCCAAACCTCTCGAGGACCGCTTCGCCGCGCTCGACGACGTCCTCAAGATGGAGACGTCGATCAGGGACGGCGTGTCGTTCACGGCTATTGAATTTCTGGCGTCCACCGACGCCGACAAGAAGTACGACGAGGTGACGCGCGAGCTGAACGCCCTGCGTCCGGAATTCCCGCCGGAAGTGCAGATCATCGTCCGCAAGTTTTCTCCCGGGCTGGTGAATACCGTACAGATCGCTTTGCTGTCCGAAGACGCGCCATACCGCGAGCTCGAAGACTACGCGCGCGAGCTCAAGGACAAACTCAAGACCGTTGAAGGCGTGCGCACTTCGGAAAGCTGGGCCTATCCGGACCGCGAACTGCGCATCGCAGCCGATTTGCGGCGCATGTCCGAACTCAATCTTTCGCCCGCGCAGCTCATCGGCGCGGTGCAGAGCGAGAACGCGAACGTCCCGGCCGGTTTCGTCGACCTGGGGTCGCGCAGCTTTTCGCTGAAGACCTCCGGAAGCTACGACTCGCTCGACCAGGTTCGCGACACCGTGATTGCTTCGGTCGATGGTCGCATCGTGCGCGTTGCCGATGTGGCCGACGTGAGCTGGAGCACATCGGCCTATAGTTATACCGGCCGATACAAGGGCAAGCGCGCGGTGTTCGTCACCGCCAACCAGAAAGACGGCTACAACATTCTCGACGTACGTGAGCGCGTCATGGCTGCGGCGAACCAGTTCGCGGCCAACCTGCCGAAACGCATCAAGCTCGAAGTGGGCTTCGATCAGTCCGAGAACGTGCGCTCCCGTCTCAACCGCCTGTACTTCGACTTCGGCATCGCAATCTCGCTGGTGCTGCTCACGTTGTTGCCGCTGGGTTTGCGGGCCGCGGGCATCGTAATGGTGTCCATCCCGCTGTCGCTGTCGTTCGGTCTCGCCTGCCTCTACTTCCTCGACTATTCGCTGAACCAGTTGTCGATTGCCGGCTTCGTGGTCGCGCTCGGCCTGCTGGTCGATGACTCCATCGTAGTGGTCGAAAACATCGCGCGTCACCTGCGCATGGGGAAATCCCGCGTGCAGGCCGCGCTCGACGGCACACGGCAGATATTCGTCGCCATCCTCGGCTGCACGGCGACGCTCATCTTCGCGTTTCTTCCTTTGCTCGCCTTGCCCGGTACCGCGGGCAAGTTCATCCGTGTGCTGCCGATGGCGGTGGTGGCGACCATCATCGGTTCATTGCTGCTGGCATTGTTCATCATTCCATTCGTCGCGAGCCGCGTGCTCAAGGAAGAGAAGGAAGGGCAGGAGAATCCTTTCCTGAAGCGCGTGATGGGCGTGATCCATCATTACTACCGCCCCGCCCTCCACTGGTGTCTCGCGCGGCCAAAATTCACCGTGGTAGCGGCCATCGGCGGCTCGCTGCTGCTGTCCGCGGCCCTGGTCCAGGTCATTGGCTCGAGCCTCTTTCCCAAGGCGGACACGCCGCAGTTTTTGATCCAGGTCGAATCGCCCAATGGCACATCGCTCGCCGAGACCGATCGCGCACTACGCGTGGTCGAGGGCGAGCTTGCGAAAATGCCGGAGATCAAAGGGTGGTTCGCCAATCTCGGACATGGCAATCCGCAGATCTATTACAACCACATCCAGCGCAACGATGCTTCCAACTACGCCGAAGTCTTCGTGCAGCTGCACGAATACGACTCCGACGATACTCCCGTGCGTCTTCAGCAACTGCGCGACACGCTCGAGCGTTATCCGGGCGCGCGTATCTATGTGAAGGAATTCCAGAACGGGCCGCCGATCTCCGCACCTATATCCGTGCGTGTGATCGGCAACGATCTCGCCGTCATCGAAGCGCTGAGTCATCGCGTCGAAGACCTCGTCAAGGCGACAACCGGGACGCGCGACGTCAAGAATCCGCTGAACGTTTCGCGCACCAATCTCAAACTGCGCATCGACTCGCGCAAGGCGCAGCAGCTAGGTGTGCAGACCGCGGAACTCGATCGCGCCGTGCGCCTGGCGGTGGCCGGCGTCAGCGTCGGCACCTTCAAGGACACGACCGGTGAGCAGTACCCGATCGTGGTGCGCACGCCGATCACCCAGCAGGCCGAATTTGCCGCGCTGGAGCAGGTGCGCGTGCCGTCACTGGGTGGCACGACGCTGCCGTTGTCGCAACTCGCGTCGCTCGAGTTCGAGAAGGCGCCCACGCTCATCCAGCGGTTCAACCGCGAGCGCGCCATGACCATTGACGCTGACGCCAAGCCGGGCTTCAACATCGCCGAGCTCACCAGCCAGATCCGCGAACAACTCGATCAGATGGACTGGCCGCGCGGCTACACCTACGACCTCGGCGGTGAGGATGAAGCGTCGCAGGAGGCATTCGGCGGAATCGGCATCGCCATCATCGTCGCGATCTTCGGCATCTTCGCGATCCTCGTGCTCGAGTTCGGCAATTTCAAATCGACGCTGATCGTGCTCACGGTGGTG
>DASTTJ010000131.1:0-12203 GCA_035760205.1 Steroidobacteraceae bacterium
CCGCCCAAGCCCTGCTCGCGTTCGAACTGCAGAACGGGATGATGCGGGTGCATGATCCGACGGCACGCGGACAAATCACCAGCGAGATACGCGCCTTGGCAAGGGAGGCAATACGTTCGAAAGATCCGGCAGCGGTTTTCCAGCTTGCATACGTCGAGAGCATCACGGGCAGGTCGGGTACTCCGGAGGACGTGGCCGGCGCGTGGATGCTCGCCGCCTGCCAGCGCGGCCTGGAATGCGGACGCGCCTCCGAGCAATTCCAGTTTTTCTGCAACTGGGACCCTGCCTGCCAGCAATCTGAAACCCTGGTCGACCTGTTCCGCCGGCGTCCTCGCTTCGACGATTTTCAACGGCTTGCCGACGAGCTCAATGCGAAACTTGACGCGGACCGCTTCGCAGAAATCATTCCATAGTGTTTGCGTTGGAAATCGAGGTGTATTGCAACCCGCCAGGGGCTTGGCGCGTCTCAAGGACTGTGCCTGATCAACCCGTTCAAGAGGAGCTCCCATGCCCCGCTATTCGGCCATTGCCCTTTTTCTGCTGGCAGCCGGCACTGCCCATGCCGCGGACAAGACATTCGACCGCACCTTTACGGTCTCGCCCGGCGGATCACTGATCGTGAACGCCGACGGGGCGTCGGTAAGCGTGTCGAGTGCCGACGCCAACAAAGTGACCGTCCACATGAGAGTCAGGAGCAGTGAATCGGACTTGGCCGACATGACGCTCGATGCGACGCAGAGCGGCAACGAGGTTACGGCGACGATGCGTCGGCCCAATAGCGGAAAGTGGTTCAACTGGGGATCGTGGCGAGCAGAGTCATCCATCGAAGTCACGGTGCCGAAGCGCTTCGAAGTCAGCGTTCGAACCGGCGGCGGAAGCATTGACCTGAAAGACACCGTCGGCTCTGTGAAGCTGAACACTTCCGGCGGTGACATCACTGCGAAGAATCTGAACGGCACGGTCTGGCTGCGAACCTCCGGCGGACAGATCACCGCGGAGAATGTCCAGGGTGACGTGGAAGCGCATACCTCGGGCGGCGACGTTCGTCTTCTGAGCATCGACGGCAACATCCAGGGACACACGAGTGGCGGCAACGTGCGCGTCAGCCTCAAGGGAGCCAATCGTGGCATCAGGGCGACGACCTCGGGAGGCGATGTCGAATTGATCCTGCCGCGAAGCACGACTGGGAATATCTCGGCGTCTACGAGCGGCGGGCATGTCACGACGGACATTCCGGTAACAACGACGGTGATTAAAGCATCGAGGCTTGAAGGGACGTTCAACGGCGGCGGTCAACCCATCGAGGCGCGCACCTCCGGAGGCAACATCAGGCTGCGACCGGAGAACTAAAGCGAGGCGCGATCAGGGTAGATAGCCGATCTCGCGCTGATGGCGCAGCGCCAGCACGCGCACCTGGTCGCGCTGTATGTCGAAGCGATAGAGCGCGATGTAGCCGGTCATGCCGTATGAGATGACGAGTTCGCGAAGGTCGCCTTCGACTCGTCGACCAATCAAGGGATGGCTGGCGAGGTTCTCAACCGCCGAGTGGATAGGCGCCGCGCTGGCGATGGCGATGGCGACCTCGGGATTCTTTTCCCGCAGAACTTGCATCGCGCGCTCGAAGTTTTCGACCGCGTACGCCGAATAGACTACTTGCGCCACGGCTTGGGCCGCGGGCTCGCGACTCCTCGCGCAAGGCGCTCGGCCCAAGCGTGCACGTCTTCCGCGCGATACACCTCGCCCGTGCGGTCGATCTCCGCATCCGCCGCCAGAGCCTCTTTCACGAGACTGCGCATCTGTTCTTCATAAGCCGCGTGCTTTTCAACAGCCTCGACGATGAGGCTGTGGACTGAGCGGTCGGTCTCCTTCGCGATACTACGCAGACGGGCGCGAAGCTTGGGCGGAAGGCGGATGGTCGTAGTTTCTGACATGGCACAAACGTAGCACAGGGCTGCGGAGCCCCACAATGCGCGTTTATCCAGCATGCTGCAGGATGCTTACCAAAGGTCCCAGATTCTGCGGTTCTGTCCGCGGCCGACACTTCGTCGCCTGTGGCGGATCCGATGTCACGAGCAAGGATGCGAATGCCGACCGTCTGGTCTTAGTTCGCACCTCCGAGCTTGTCGAGGGCCTTCATTCGAACACCGATGAGCGGATGCCGTCGTTCAGCGCACCGTCCTGGTCCCACACCGCGACGGCGTTGCCCGCGGAATCCACCGCCACCCAGGGCGTGGAGCCATTGCCGTCGACCTCGCCGGCGAAGTTGTATTCCTTGTCGATGACTTCTTCCGTACCCCAATTGCCGTTCACCGGGTTGTATTCGTTGGCGATCACGTCCGTCGGGCAGGGCACGTTTTCATCGAGGATGCAGCCCGGCAGTGTCCACACCGCCACCACATGGCCCGCGGAATTTCCGGCCAGCGCCAGTTCAGTTGAGGAGATCGGGCTCGAGGAGCCCACGTAGGCGCCGATGACCTGCTGCCCGCCCCAGACCGTGCCGGGCACGTAGCGCGACGCCACGAAGTTGGCGTCGTCGACATCCCCCTGTCGCCAGACAGCCATGATGTTGCCGTCGCCATCGATCACTGCGTGCGGATACATCGCGAACCCGGTGTCGCTGGTATTGCCCGACTCCACGATGGACGGCGGACTCCAGACATCGGCCACCAGCCGCGCCGCACGGATATGCGTACGCGTGCCGTCATAGTCCGACCAGAGAGCCGTCGCGGTTCCGCCGGAGTCGATGACCAGACTTATGCCGTAAAACAAGTTTCCGTCGCCATCTTCGAGCTGTTGTGGCGCAGTCCAGGTGTCGGTGGTCATGTCATAGCGGCTTGACCACAAATCGTAGTCGTACGGCAGGAGCGGAGTTGCATCGATGCCCTGGCGCCAGATGGCCACGGCCTGACCTGCGGAATTCAATGCCATTTCCGGATCGTTCGCCGGGCCGATGAGCGTACTCACCGGCAGGCCGGCGCCCTCCACTGTGGCGCCATCTACCCACCCGCTTCCGGGAGTGTGGCGGTTGTAGAAGATGACGCCAGCGGCAGCCCACACCACCAAAGTGTTGCCGGCCGCATCCGCGGCGGCACGCAAGTCAACCGCGCCCGCAGGCATGTCGGGATGTTTGCGCCACAGGAATACGGGCGTCGTCCATCCGGTCGCGGGTGTGAACGTGCTGGCCATGACGTGCGCGCCCATGACGGACATCGCACGCCATGCAGCCACGGCGTTGCCATTGGGTGCTACCGCGATCACGGGATCGTGCAAGGACAGTCCAAATGCGGGGTCGGGCGGAGGCGGCGCCCAGTCGGGAATCTGGTCAGGCGCGGTCCATGCGCCGCCGGCAGGCCGGCGACTCCACATGATGTTAGAGCCCACACCACCCTGCACGTCCGCATCCCACACCGCGAGTGCATTGCCCGCGGCATCGTAGGCAACGCGCGGCGTGCGAATGCCATTCAAATCCTGCACGTCGGAATCCGTGGCGATATTCGCCGCGGTGGTCCAATTGCGCGCCGACGCGGAGTTGTTGACACAGGTCACGGCCACATTCGTGACGCTGGCGCCGCTGATGTCGGCCTCGCCATTGGCCACGCTGCAAGTCTGGTTCGCGGGCTGAGTGAGCACCATCACGAAGAACTCCGCGTTGTTCACCAGTGTCACCGGAAACGTGAACGTGCCATTGGCCGTGATGGTGTGATCGGCGGAAGTGGCGTCCGCGGCCAGGTGCAGCACCAGCGACTTGGCGGCGCCGAGGCCAGTCACGGTACCGCCCACCGAGAAGGTGTTGGTGGTGCAGGTGACAGTGATGTTGGTGACGTTGCTGCTCAAGGGCACCGTGCCTGTGCCATTTGTCACAGTGCAGCTCTGCGAGGTGGGTGGTATGGCCACCGTGACGTCGTACGAAGCGCCCGCAGTCATCTGGGTGGCGAAGGTGAACGGGCCGCTGGCCGCGACATTGAGCTGCGTGCCGTTGGAGTTCTGAAGAGTGAGCGGCCCCGTGCTGCCCGTGACCGTGCCGCCAATCGAAAAGGTGGAGATCGGAATCTGCGGATCGAGTGCCGGCGGCGGATCATCGTCGTCGTGATTGCAGGCGGCGAGGCCCAGCGAGAACAGGCTGACGGCGAGCAAGGAAAACAGGTTTCGATTCCACATAAGCACTCCGGATGCGCCGGGTGCCAATGAAAAGACCCGGGTTCACCCGTAGAGACGGAATTTCCGGTCGCGGCGGCTCATCACGCGCAGGTCGCGGTAAAGCTTACCGAATGGCTCCCGTGCCTTGGCGCATGGAGTGCAATAGGTAGGCCCGGGCCTTGGTCCAGTCGCGTTTCACGGTGGCGGCGGACACGTCCAGGAACGCTGCGATCTCCTCGATCTCCAGCCCGCCGAAGTAGCGCATCTCCACCACACGATGCGCGCGCTCATCGACGCGCTCCAATGACTCGAGCGCATCACCCAGGGCTTCGAGCTGTGGTTCGGCAAAGGACTGATCGGCCACGCCGGTATTCAACGTGAGCATGCGCTGGCCGCCCCCGCGCCGCTCGGCGGCTCGCGCGCGCACGTAGTCGATGACCACGCTGCGCATGACGCGTGACGAGTAGGCCAGGAAGGCCGTGCGATCGCTGCCGGGAAGGTCCTCCTGCTGAGCCAGTCGCAGGTACACCTCATTTACCAGTCCGGGCGCGTCCAACATGGTGATCTGAGACTGTCGCGACAAATGGTTCCTGGCCAGGCGATTGAGCTCGGAATAGACACGCGAGAAGAAGCGCTGCCGCGAGGCGCTGTCGCCGTGCCGTGCCTCGACGAGCAAGGCCGTGATTTCTCCCATGCGGACACACTACAAGGCCGCGCGTAGGGGCGCCACCGGCGCGCGCGCTGGAAGGGGGCCGGCTAACGCGTCAACTCGCGCCGTGCCGCATGGACGATTTGCGCGTCCGCGCGCAGCGGCGAACCTTCGAGAATCTTCACGGCCCTTGCAAATTCGACTCGCGCTTCTCCGTCGGCCTTCGCGGCCCGCAGTCCCTGCGCCAGCCAATAGGACGCTTCGCCGGCGCTTCGATTGGAAGCGTCGAAGCCCCGCCAATAGTTGTCCGCCGCTGCAAGAGATTCGCGCGCGGCTGCCACGTTTCCCTGCGCCAGCAGCGCCCGGCCCAGGTTCATTGCGATGTCGGCGCGCAACGGGATGAAATTGACGTAGGTGCCGCGCGCGGCTTCATCTGCCTGCCGCAACCATTTCTCCGCGTCCGCGGCTTGGCCTAGCTCGAGGCGCGCGACGCCAATACCAAGCAGGGCATCGGTGCGGAATTTTGGAATGGGCACGGTCTCGGTGGAATGCTCGAGCGCCTGCCGAAACGACGCTTCACTGTCTGCCCACCTGAGCTCAAGCTGCTGGAGTGAGCCGATGGCGTTCCACGCCGAGGGCAGCGCTCCAACCGCTGCGCTGGCCTGGGCCACTGGCAGGTTCTCGTCGAGTACCGCCTTCGCTTCTGACATCCGGCCGCTCAACGCGAGGGCAATGCCGTAGTCGCACAGCGCCAGTGGCAACCAGGACCCCTTGCCTTTGTCGTGCTCCTTTTCCAGAACGATCGCAGCACGAAGCGTCTCGAGAGCCTCCGATGTCTTGCGCGCCATCATCAAATGGCGCCCGAGGTTCGTGAGCACTCGCGCCGTGTTTTCGCCGAGCACGCTGACCTCGTAGTTCCGCCTGGCAGTGGCGATCGCCTGGTCCATCTGTCCGAGGCGCGCCTGTGCGCGAACCAGCAGACTGAGCTGGGCGCTCACCGACTGGCTTTTATCCCCGAAGGCCTTTGACGCGAGCTCGATGCCCGAGTGCAGATGTTCGATGGCCTTCTCGAACTCACCGAGATCGATCAACATCCGTGCGTAGGTAGACTCGATCATCGCGAGAAGCGCCATGCGCTCGCCCGACGGCGACATCGCCCGGGCGTCATGCAAGGTCTGTTCGAGCAGCGGCTTTGCCTCCGCATAACGATGAGTGAGCACGTAGTACAGCGCGAGATGCCGCTTTGCCAGCACGGTTTCCGAATTTTGCGGACCGAAGGCGGCATTGAGCACCGCGACCGATTCACGGCTGCTCGAAATGGCGAGGTCCATTTTGCCGTCGTCATTTTCGTAGTAGGCGAGCAGTTGCAGCGCCGAGGCATAAGCGCGGGCCGTGCCTGGTTGGTTCGCACGTAATACCGGCAGTGACGGATCCAGCAGCCCCTTGACCTTTTCGCGCCCTCCACTGTCTATCGCCGACCAACCGAGACTTACCCGAGCCTCGGCGATGAGCACCTCATCCGGCGGCTGCAAGCGTTCTGCGATCTCAATGGCCTTCGTCAGGGTCAGATCCGCGGCATCGTATTGTTCGAGATTCACCTGGCTCTCGCCGACGATGTTCAGCAGCTCGACCGCATTCTGCGGTTTCGCCTTGAGCTCGCGCTCGATGCGCCCGTACGCGAGCGCCAGAAGCTCGGTGGCCATCATGTCCTTCTTGCCGGTGAAGTACGGATCCGCGGACCTGAAGATCGACGCCACGAACTCCTTCACTTCCTCGGCGTGACGCCGCTCCTCGCGCGCAACCCGCAATTGCCACAGAGAAACCACGAGGCCAGCACCCAGTGCGAGGACGACGGCGATGGTAGCGCCCACGGCGAGCCGGTTGCGCCGCGCGAACTTGCCGAGCCGGTACCACGCCGAATCCGCGCGCGCGAGTACGGGCTCGCCGTGCAGAAATCGCCGAACGTCGTCGGCGAATGCGGCGACCGTGAGATACCGTTGTTCCGGCAGTTTCTGCAGCGCCTTCTGCACGACGTTTTCGAGGTCACCGGACAACTCGCGCCGCAGCCGGGCGAAGGTGGTGGAACGGTTGGCGGCTGTTCTTTCGTGATCTGCCAGGTCGGCGCTGTGCGAAAGGCTCGCCGGTTCCTCGTGGACCACTGCGTGTTCCCACTGCGTTCGAGCACCTTCCACCGGGCCGTAAGGCAGTCGACCCGCCAGCAAGACGTGCAGCAGAACGCCGAGCGAATACACGTCGGTCGAGGTCGTGATCTCCCGTCCGAGCACCTGTTCGGGCGCGGCGTACTCGGGAGTGAAGATGCGGCCCGTGAGCCGGGTGATATCGGACTGCGCTTCGCCTTTCTCGGATTCAAAGAAACTCGCGATGCCGAAATCGAGCAGCTTGGGACTGCCGTCTGCCGTGAGCAGCACGTTGCCCGGCTTGAGGTCGCGGTGGATAACGAGGCTCGAATGGGCGTGAGCCACGGCGCCGCAGAGCTGCAGGAATATTTCGAGGCGAGCGGAGACATCGAGCTTCTCGGCATCGCAAGCCACGTCGATAGGCCGACCCACGACGTATTCGAGCACTAGATAGACCACTCCCTCGTGAATGCCGGCGTCCAGCAATCGCGCGATGTTCGAGTGCGCGAGCCGTCCCAGTACCTTCGCTTCGCGCAGGAATCGCTCGCGCAGAGCACCGCCGGCGAAATACGGGTGGAGCGTCTTGATCGCGACCTGGCCGTCGTAGAGCCCGTCGTCACGGCTCGCGAGCCAGACCTCGCCCATACCGCCCTCTCCAAGCTGACGCAGGATGCGGTAGGGACCAAGGCGCGAGCCGGCCTGCAATGCGTGCGAACCCGAAGACTTGCCGGGCTCCATGAAACCGCTGTTGGCGGGCTCCTCGTACGAGAGAAGATCGACGACCAGCGCGTGCAGATCCGGACGTAAATGTGCCAGCGCATCCAGATGTTTCGCGCGTTCTGGCTGGGTTTTGTCCAGCAGGCGATCCATCTCGGCCATGGCATCGCGCTTCAATGCATCGTCTCGATCGGAGGTACTCATGCGGAAATGATAGTGATACACCCCGCGTCTTCGCCAGCGTTCTCGACGATCTGACGCAGCGGCTCTTCGATCGAGCGCGACAGGATGCGGATCTACCGCGTCAATACCATCGACAAGAACGGATCGTTGGGTCCGTTGGACATCTTGAAGAAAATCTTGTTGCGGCCCTTCTTGAAATGCAGCACGCGCTTCCCTTCGGTGCGGTTGTAGTCGCGAAGATAGGTGGTGTTTGGGTTAAAGATGGCATCGAAGTACGGCCGCTTGTTGACGTTGCCGCCCTCCCACACCCTGCGGCCATTCAGGTCGATCTGGACGTCATCATCGACGCCAATCCACGCAGTCAGGTCGCAAGCCTCGTCGACGAATACTTCGGTGTAGCCGTAGTAGACCGAGTCCTCAACCAGATCGGGTGGAACCAGTGGATAGCTTTGCGCCGTCACATAGCGCCATTTGAGCAGGCGCTTGTCCTTGCCGAAGTACACCGCGTCCAGCAGCACCGCCTTCTCGGGCGGGTACGAGGGATTGTCGAACAGGTCACGCCCATGACGGCCGGGGAACGGCCCGATGATGTACCAGGTATTCAGGTACACGCGGTTGGCGTACTCACCGCCCGCGCCGAGCATGCGTCCGCGTCCCAGCACCAGGCTCGTGGCGTCAACCGTCGGAATTTCGATATTCCCTCCTGCGAAGATGTCGCCGTTCGCACCGGCGTACTTCGTCGATCCCGTCGCTTGCTCGAAGCTTTCGCCATCGGCGATGAATTCGCCAATCTCGGCGCGCACTGTCGAATTCGACCCGCCACCCTTGTTAGGCGGTCCCGCCGCGCTGTCGCCTCCGCCCTGTTTGCCCGCGCCAGACTGCTCGCCCCCTTCCACCTGCACTCCGTTTTCTTTGGCCTCCATCCGTTGCTGACGCTGGGCCAGCGTGACTCGCGCCTTGGCTTCGAGCGCAGCGACTTCGCTGGCTGCCATCTCCTCCGTGATGGGCGGCGACGAGTCGTCCGCCTGGCCACCGTCGGCAGCAACGGGCGCCTCCGGCACCGCGGCTTCTGCAGGCGCTGCTGCCGGCGGCGTCTTGGGCACACCGATCAGCTCGGCAAGTTCTTCGGCCTTGATCTCCTCGTCGAGCGCATCGATCGCTTGGGACAGCTCGCGCGCCCGCTCGACCATTTCCTGGGGCGTCTGCGGCGACGTCGAAGGGGAAGGGTTCTGCTCGGGCTGTGCAGCGACACGGTCGGCCGATTTCTCCATCAGCTGCTTGATGGTCTGCAGATCCTGCAGGCGCTTGGTTGTGCTGGCCAGACTGGTGGCGCGCAGACTCGAAGCAACCTCGGCGTCCTGCCGTCGCAGTTCCGGCTGGTAGCTGCCGAAGTAGTACAGCAACGCCAGTAGCGCGGCATGCGCAACTACTGAAATCGACAGGTAAGGCCGGCGCACGATCTGCGTTCCCGCAGCTATGAGCAGAAATCGCAGCGGAGATGGGTGCGCCTGCAGCGTCATTGCCGGGTATGCATGGAGATTTTCGTGAAGCCCTCGAACTGGCACAGGTCGAGCACGTGCACGATGTCCTGATAACGCGCCATTTCGTCACCGTCGATTCGAATGGGGCGGCCAGGATTGCTCGCCGCCTCCTGTTGGAGACGTTCGTGCAGGCCCTGGACTGACACCTTGCTACCGTCCACGTACAGCTTGCCTTGCTTGTCGACGCCAATCGTCAACGGCGGCGCACCCGCGCCGACGCGATCCAGGCTCATCTGCGCGGCTGGCAAGGTGACCGGTAATTCCTTCTGCGGCTTCTCGCCCACCTGCTGCCGGAAGGACGTCGCCACCATGAAAAACATCAGCAGGAAAAAAATGCAGTCGATCAGCGCGATCAGGCCGATTTCCGGGTGTTCGTCATCGCCAAGTTCAATTCGCATGCTGCACCATGCGTAGGGACGGCGCTTCCGGCGGTGGCAGGAACTGCTGGTTGATCAGAGCATTGATCTGCCTTTCCAGCGCCAGGCCCAGAGTCGCCAGACGGTGCTTGAAATAGTGGTGCATGCCCAGCGCCGGCAGTGCCACCGTCAAACCCGCGGCGGTATTGACCAGAGCTTTCGAAATGCCACCCGCCAGCAATGCTGGATTGCCCATACCTTCGGAGAACGCGATCACGTGGAATGCCTCGACCATGCCGACCACCGTACCGAGCAGACCGACTATCGGTGCAACTGTTGCCACGATCGCCAGCGCGTAGGCCTTTTGCTGGTGCTGGCGCAGCTCCATTGAGGCGAGGTCGCCGGCGAGGTGACTGACTACTGAAAAGGGTTGATGGCGATGTTCGACCATGCACGCGATCACGCGCGCCAGCGTGCTGCCATCGCTGGCCAGCAGCTTCTCGAGCTCGTCGAAGCGGTGCGCCGCCCACAGCGGTTGGACGCGCGCCATCAGGTCGGGCGGCAGCACGGCTCGCGTGCGCAGGTGCAACAAGCGCTCGATAGTCACGGCGAGAAACAGGATTGACAGCCCAATAGTGACCACCACGGCCGCGCCACCGTCGGCGACCAGCTCGAACAGATTGATCTCATCCCCAAAAGCCAGACCGGGAAGTCCAGCTACCAGGATCGCGGCACCGATTCGTTTCATAGAAATCATCCCTTCTTTCGCAGGGCTCCGAGAGTAGTAGGGAATGCGCGCGGAAACGAGGGCCCGAAACGAGAAAACCCCCGGCAGTTTCCCGCCGGGGGCTTTCTATCTTCTCTAGCTAGACGTTGGCCGGATCCAGGATGCCGGCGTCGCTTCCCCGCGATTTAGCGGCTTTCAGTTGCAGTTCGTGAGCGAGTTGACCCAGTCGGTGAGCAACGCTGCCCCCTCAGCATCCACCTGCGCAGATCCGACGGGCGGCATGGCGTGTGCGTCGCGCCGGCTCATGCGTGCAATCAGCACCGACCGTGACGCGGCGCCCGGCGCGATGAGCCGCGCATTGGTGATGCCGAGGTCGCCGACCCCGGGCGCGACGTCGCAGGTGTTGGTATTCGCGAACGCAGTCGCGTAGCGCAGATCCATGTCGGTGGGGCCGGTCGGGCGATGACACTGCGAGCAGTTGGTGTGCAGGTACGCGCGCGCACGCTCGCCGAGCGTGCCCGACGTTCCGGTCGGATTGGGATACGGGACCTGGTCTTCCGGGTTGGCGATCGGCGATGACAGTGTGTTTAACGCGTTGAGCGTCACGAGCTGATGGGCATCGCGGCCGGTCTGCGGATACGTGATGTTGAACGCGAGTTGTCGTGTCTCCAGCCCGAGGGAGCGGCCCGCTGCCTCGGTGTGACACTGCACGCACTGGCCCTCGCTCGGATAGATCCACGACTGTCCGCCGACCGTCACTTGCTTGCCGCCGCGCACCAGCGTCGCATCGGTTTGCTGCGCGTTCCATTCGTAGCTGTAGCCTCCCCAGACGCCGTCGGGGTGGCGCATGAAGAGGCGCGTCTCGATCAGGCGATTGTCGAGACGGAAGTTCTTCATCAACACCGTACCGTTCGGAAAATCCCAGTCGCCCTCGGCGCCGACGGTGATGTTCTGTTCGTTCGGCAATCCGATCCAGCGTTCCTTCACCGCGCCGTCGGACCAGAATCCCGCGTTCGGCGTGTAGGGAATCAGCCCGCTCGCGGGCAGCGTTGCGTTCGACGCGTTCACGCAGCCGGTGGCGGAGAGTTGTGTGGCAACGCCCGCGCCGCCGCCACCTACGCCTGTGATGCGGTGCAGATCGCGGTAAATGTTCGTGACATAGAGCTCGCCGTCGTTGTCCTCTCCGAACGAGGAGATGTTGAAGCCCGTATCGAGCCCACCCGTCATCGTCATCGTGGGCTGCGTGTCATTCGGAATGTCCCAGATGCGCCCGGACGAGAAGTCGCCGAAGATGTAGCGGCCAACGAGACCCGGAACCGCTGTGCCACGGTAGACGTAGCCGCCCGTGACGGCGGCCCCGAGCGTGTGTGAGTACTCAGCGATCGGTGGCAGCAGATCCCGCCGGGTGGCGCAAGTTGCGCCCGTAGCCCAACGCCCGGAAATATCCTGTGTACCCTCGAAGCAGCGCCAGCCGTAGTTGCCGCCGCGCCTGACGCGATTCACTTCCTCGATCGCACTCTCACCGACGTCGCCAAGCCAGAGGTCACCGGTCTGGCGATCGAAGCTCCAGCTCCAGGGATTGCGAAAGCCCCAGGCGTAGATCTCGGGACAGTTCTGCGCGCTGGAGCCGTTCACGTTGCAGAGCAACGTGCTCGCGGCGAACGGATTGTCGGCCGGGATGCGATAGAGCGCCGTGCCAGTCGTGCCGCGGATGTCGATGCGAATGATCTTGCCCAACAGCGTCATCAGGTTCTG
>DASTTJ010000132.1:0-2788 GCA_035760205.1 Steroidobacteraceae bacterium
ATACTTCGAGCAGGCGGTCGCGCGCGACCGGCAGTCGATCCGCGGCCTGGCCGGGCTGAGCATTACGCACAGCATGGACGTGAGCTTCACCTGGTCAAATGACGCGGCGGAGTCGATGCGCCGCTCAAAGGATGCGCTGGATCGCGCCGAGGCGATCGACCCGCATGCGCACTTGACGCTGCTCGCCCGAGCTAGCTACCTGCTGAGTGCGGGCGACTGGTCCGGGCAGTTTGCTGTCTCCGAAGAACTGATCCGAAACTTCCCAAACGACCCGACCTCATACCACCATCGCTGCTCGTCGCTGCTACGCCTCGGCCGTTTCGACGAGTCGATCCCGGCGTGCGAACGCGCGATCCGGATCAGCCCGAACGAGTCGCGCACGCCGATCTGGAATGGACTGATCGGCATGAGCGAATTCATGCTCGGCAACTACAAGTCGGCGGCCGAGCGCGCGCGCGTGCCGGCGACGGCCAACCACAACCTGGCGTTCTACGCATTGTTGGCCGCAGTGGCACTGGCCCGCGACGGCCAGAGCGACGCGGCCCGACGCGCCTTCGACGAGTTTCGCCAGCGGCATCCGACCTGGGACTCGCGACGCGTTGTCCGGGGTTGGCTGATCGTCGACGATCCGGCGGAGTCGAGTGCGGACCCGAAATTCGTCGCCGGGCTGCAGCGCATCATCGCGACGGCGCGGGAGCTGGGCCTGCCCTGAGCAGCATCGCAGGCCGGAGCGCGAAGCCGATGTTTGACAGAAGTGGTGACTACTGCCGACGCTTGGAAACCTGCGGCTTCCGCATAATCTGGATCGGTAAATCGAATTTCGCATCCACGTGGGCGCGGCCGTGCTCGAATGCGAGTTCGCTAGTGGGCCAACGCCCGATATTCAATCCATGAGGGGAGCCGGGCCTTGTGGCATAGCACACCCATCCCTGCGTGGGAGGCGAGATTGAAGTGAGCCAACGAGCATGGAGCCGCCAGCCACGGTGCTCCGTGTCAACCGGGTGCGGGCTATTGAGAGTTGAAGTTGTCACCAATGAAGTCTAGCTGGTCCGCATCGCCAGCGCTGCGGCTCGTTACGTATCTCGATCGGAGGACGCCATGGGACTCTTGACCTTCAGCATCAACGTCACCCTGGACGGCTGCGTCGATCACCAGGAAGGAATCGCCGACGACGAGACACACGCCTTCTTCACCCGCCTCATGGACAGGAGCGGGGCGATGCTGTGGGGCCGCGTCACCTACGAGATGATGGAGAGCTACTGGCCAGCGGTCGCCCGCGGCGACGCAGAGTCACCGCCGGCGATGCGCGAGTGGGCGGTCAAGCTGGAGGCCAAGCCGAAGTACGTGGCGTCCTTGACGCGAAAGAACTTCCCGTGGACCAACAGCCACCACATCGGCGACGACCTGCGCACGGGCGTACAGAAGCTCAAGGATGCGACCTCGGACGGCGTCCTCCTCGGTAGCGGCAAGCTCGCGACGGCGCTGGAGCGGCTGGATCTGATCGACGAGTACCAGTTGCTCGTGCACCCCAGGATCGCCGGCCACGGCCCGACCCTGTACGCGGGCGGGCTGCCCAGCACGCGACGGCTCGATTTGATATCAGCGAAGCCGCTGCGCAACGGCGCGGTCGCAATGCACTACCGGCGCGCGCGCTGACTCGGAGATGGGTCCTGTCGCCTTCTAAAACACGTTGTTGCGTGGGGAGAGCGTCGAGCCCGTGAGTGCGAAACCAATTGAATCCAATGCTGGATTGTGTTCGCAGAACGCGAAGCGCACACTGTTGCGGAGCTATCCCGCTTGTCACTCTGGTTCAATAGATGGACGCCCTCAAACGCGCCTTCTCGAAGACCATTGCGCGGCCGTTCGACGAAGCGATTCGGGCCGAGCTGGTCCGGATGCTCTACGCCAACGTGCGCGTGTCCCAAGCCGTGGCGCTGGTGAACGGTGCCGTGCTTGCGGCCGTTCAATCGGTTGTCATCGAACGCGCCGTGGCGTTCACATGGCTCGCGTTTCTGGTGTGCGTGACGCTGGCTCGCCTCTACCTGGGCCTTCGCTTCACGCGCTCTGCTCCGAAGGCCGCCGACATGTGGCGGTGGCTGGCTCATTTCGGTGCCGGTGCGCTTGCGTCGGGCGTGGTCTGGGGCTCGGCGGCCTGGCTCTTGTATCCGCCGGACTCGGTGGTGCACCAGGTGTTCATGGCCTTCGTGCTGGGGGGAATGGTGGCTGGCGCGGTGTCTTTGCTGACGCCGGTGTTTCCTGTCTTTCTCGCTTTCGCCGCATGTTCGCTGTTGCCCGCGATCCTGCGGTTCTTGTGGACGGGCGACTACATGACGGCCTCCCACCACCGCGTCGACTCGAACGGCCGGTCTGCATCCACCACTTCACCCAAGCGCGGCGTCACCAGTTCGACGCCCACGCGCGTGGCTTCAGCTGCCGCTCGCCGGATCGGCTCATCCCAATCGTGGTACGCAAGGTTGAACGTGGACCAGTGGACGGGGAACATGCGCCTGGCGCGCACGTCGCGGTGTACCTGCACGGCCTGCTCGGGCGTCATGTGGATGTCGGTCCAGGCTTGGCCGGGCCCGTAGGCGCCGATCTTGATGAAGGCCATGTCGAACGGGCCGAGGCGCGCGCCTATGTCCTGGAACAGCTTGCCATAGCCGGTGTCGCCGCTGTAGAAGATGCGTTCGTTGCCGCTGCGGATGGCCCACGAAGCCCACAGCGTGCGGTTGCGGTCCCACAGCGTGCGCCCCGAAAAATGCTGGGCCGGCGCCGCGGTGAGCACGAC
>DASTTJ010000133.1:0-3478 GCA_035760205.1 Steroidobacteraceae bacterium
ATGCCGAACAGGTTTTTCACACCCTCGCGCTGCTGGGTGAGGTTGTAGTGCTGCGAATAGGAGTGCTGCACGGCTTCCGACAGGCGCGAGAGTTGCGGCGGCACCGGATACTGCGCCACGACGAAGCGACCCTGGCTCGAACCGGGACCCGTGGCGATGGGCGCAGCCGTATTGATGAGGTAATCGTCCTCCGACAGTGGCTCCAGGCTCCAGTACACGTTGCCAGCCGAAATGGCGTTGGTGACTTCGGCGGAAGCCCTCGGCAGGTTGGTGGACGTGGGACCCGCGCTGCTGGCCGCCAGCACCTGGCCCAGGGTTCCGTACACCACCACTTCGAGCGCGCCGCTCTCGACGCGCTGCGTGTCGGTGGCTTCTCCCCAGTTCGACGGCGGGCTGTCGGCGAGCCGGTTCGCGAACAATTGCGTGCTGCGAGCGTACTCGCGCATGCGAACGTCCATCGCCGACTTGGAAAGATCGAGCGCGTCGGTGAGTCCCTGCTTGATCTCGACCTTGAACCAGCTGTCGATGCCCTGGTTCAGGAACTCGAGCGAGAATAGATAGACGATGATGAGTGGCGCGATCACCAGTGAACCGAAGATGGCCACCGTCCGCGCCGTCAGACGCGAACCCGGAACTCCGGCACGGAACGCGCGCACCAGCTCGATGATCTTGCGAGCCAGCAAGATAGTGACCGCGATCAGCGCGATGACATTGGCCAGCAGGATCCACGCCTGCAATCGGCTGAACTGCATCGAGTTCTGCACCGACAGCGCCAGCAACAACAAGAGGCCACCGCTCACCAGCACCCACAGGGCGATCAGGCCCAGGGTACCCAGGCGTCTCAGCGCTGCAGGGACCATGAGAACCACTCACTTTCGCGGTGCCAGTCGTCGGTCCAGAACAGCAATACACGCATGGTGTCGGACAGGCGGCCGCGGCGCACGCCCGCGCGCAAGGACACGCGGTACTGGCGGTTGCCCGAAAGCTGCGGCGACAGCAGGAAGGGCCACGCATCCACGGTGCCCAGCGCGTCGAGCGCTTCTTCCAGTGTCGAGTAGCTGTGCTGCTCGGTGTTGCCGGAGTCGACGTCGCGCGCCACGTAGCGATCGCTGACGGCGTGATAAAGAAGCTCACGTCGTAGGGTGTATTCGGCGACTGATTCGTCCACCCAGAAGCGTCGCTCGCGCGATACGACCACGTCGAGGTCGAAATTCAGCATGAGGCCGTCTTTGAGCGCCGCACGAATGTCGTCATTGACCGGGTAGGCGACGCGCGCAAAGAGTTGAAACACCCCCTGCTCGACGGTGACGTACGCCGAACGAACCTCGAGCAAGCCGTCGAGCACCTCGGCGCGCGCGGTCCCACCCATACCCACGCTCGAAAGCGCGGCTAACAGCAGCAGTGTGAGGTTGTTCGCGCGCCGGAACTGCATCGGTTCCTCTTAGGTTGGGGGTCAGGATAGCTTAGTGAGACAGGCATAGTAGAAGCCATCCGTGCCTGCGCTTCCGCCGGGCAGCAGCTGCCAGCCGACCGGCCGATCGAGCAATTCCGGCGGCCGCGCGAGACTTTCCGGCCACGACGCACGCGCCGCACGCGGTTGCGAATCCAGGAAAGCAGCAATGACCCCTTCGTTCTCCGCCGGTATCACCGAGCAGGTGCAGTAGGTCAGACGCCCGCCGGCCTTCAGTAGTTCGAAAGCGGTGGTGAGAATCTGCCGCTGGGTCACCGCGAAGGATTCGATGTCGCCCGCACGGCGCAGCAGCTTGATGTCGGGATGACGGCGGATCACGCCCGTCGCCGAGCAAGGCGCATCCACCAGGATGCGATCGAAGTGCCCGGGTACCAGCGAGGGAGGCATGGAACGCAGGTCGGCACTCACCAGGATGGCGTCGCGCCCCGCGCGCTCGAGGTTTTCACGGACGCGCGCGAGCCGCAGGGGATCGTCGTCGACGGCAATGAGTTCGGCGAGCGCGGGGGTGCGCTGGGCAATGTGCAGGGTCTTGCCGCCCGGCGCCGCGCAGGCATCCAGTACGCGCATGCCAGGCTGCGCATCGAGCAATGGCGCGGCGAGTTGCGCACCACCGTCCTGCACCGACACAGCGCCCGTCTCGAACCCCGGCAGAGTCTGCACCGTCGCGGGCCGATCCAGCACCACGGCATCGCGATTCCACTCGACTGCAGTTGCCTCGCGGCCGAGCGCTCGCAACGAGCGCAGGAAGTCTTCGGCGGTGACGAGCGCGGGATCGAGCCTGAGCACCATGGGTGGATGCTGGTTGTTGGCGTCGAGAATCTGATGTGCACGTTCGCCCCATGCCGAACGCAACACATCGACCAGCCATGGTGGATGCGCATGGCGCTGGCCCACATCGGCGTCGGCCGCGGCTAACAACTCTGCCCGCTGCGCGACAAAGCGGCGCAAAACTGCGTTGACCACGCCGCTGGCGCGGCCTTCGCCCAGCACGCGGCTGGCATCGACGCCCAGGTGAACCTGCGCTTCGGGAGCACCACGCGAGTACTCCACCTGGTGCGCGGTGGTGACCAGCAGTGCCGCCAGCCGTGGCGACAATTCATCGAATGGACGGTTGACCAACGGCGCGAGCGCGGGCTTGAGCCTCAGATACCAGCGCAACGTGCCCAACGCGATGGCGCGAACGGCGGCGCGATCCGTGCGTTCGCGCGCGGCTTCGAGCGCCGCGTCCGCGGATCGCCCGTCGAAGACCACCTCGTGAACCGCCAGTGCGGCGGCCGCCAGAGTTTCCGCGCCCGGCGCGTGCCGGCTGCGGCGCGGTTGCGGAGGGGGATTGCGCCGGATCTTCATGTACCAAACCTCAGGCCGGCAATACGCACGGCGTTGGCAAAATCGCGGGCCGAGATCGGCCGTTTGCCGGCGCGCTGCAGTTCGCGGATGGCGAGTACGCCTTCGCTGCAGGCGACGCGCAGGCCGTCGTCGGCGATACCTAACAACGTGCCGGGCGCGTCGTGGACTCCGCCGGACTCCGCCACGTGCGCGCGCAGGATGCGCAGTGACTCGCTGCCGAAACGCGTCTCGGCGATCGGCCAGGGATTGAACGCACGCACTTTCCGGTCGAGCAGAGTCGCGCTCGCCGTCCAGTCGAGGACCGCCTCCGATTTTTCGATTTTCGGCGCGTAACTCGCTCCCTCCGCTGGCTGCGCGCGCGACAGAAGCGTTCCGGCGGCAAGTCCATCCAGGGCCTCAATGAGCGCCACGGCGCCGAGTTCGGCCAGCGCGTCGTGAAGGTCACCTGCCGTGTCTCGCGCGCCGATGGCGCGGCGGCGTTCGAGAAGCATCGGTCCGGTGTCGAGACCCGCGTCGAGTTGCATGATGGTCACGCCGGTTTCCGCATCGCCCGCGAGAATCGCCCGGTGGATAGGTGCGGCGCCACGCCAGCGCGGTAGCAGCGAACCATGAATGTTCACGCAGCCGAGGCGCGGCAGATCCAGTGCCGCTTGCGGAAGG
>DASTTJ010000134.1:0-3024 GCA_035760205.1 Steroidobacteraceae bacterium
GGACTTGGCCGTGGCAGTGAATTCATCGTGCATTTGCCACATCGCGTGCTTGCGCCGGCGAACGCCCCGGCACGCGAAGAGGACACCGGCGCCGCGAACGCCAGCCTCGTGCGCCGCGGACGCATCCTGGTCGCCGACGACAATCGCGATGCCGCGGAGTCTCTCGCGCTGGTGCTGCGCTTCTCGGGCTATGAAGTGTCCATCGCGTTCGGCGGCGCCGAAGCGCTGGAGATCGGTCAGCGCGAGCGGCCGCGCGCCGCCATCATCGACATCGGCATGCCGGGCGTGAGTGGCCACGAAGTGGCGCGACGCATGCGCCTGGAGGCGTGGGGTCGCAATGCCGTGCTCATCGCACTCACCGGCTGGGGTCAGGAGCAGGACAAACAAGCCGCCAAGGCCGCCGGGTTCGACGAACACCTGACCAAGCCCGTGGATCCCGACGACGTCGAGCGGGTGCTCGATGATCTTCTGAGGGGCATGCCGGAGGAGCCCGGCTCAGACGGTGTGGCAGACTCTGCCCGCAATGCCTGAACCGACAGCGCCCAGCCATGCCATTCGCGCCCCCGCGCTCACATTCACCGGCGACGCCTTCGTAGAAGAAGTCGAGGCAACCCTCCGGTTCGAAAGCGACGCCATCATCGCGATGGCCGGCGGCAAGATCACGCACTTCGGACCCGCCGCCAGCGTCCGCGGCCAGTTGCCGGCAGGTATGCCCATACAAGAGTACGGCCAGGACTCCCTGGTGTTGCCCGGCTTCATCGATTGCCATGTGCACTATCCGCAGACGCAGATCATCGGCGCCTACGGCGAGCAACTGCTCGACTGGCTTATGAAATACACGTTCGTCGCCGAGCAGCAGTTTGCAGACGTGACGCACGCGCGCGCCGTCGCGGAAATCTTCCTCGATGAGTGCCTGCGCAATGGCACCACCACGGTGGCCAGTTTCTGCACAGTGCACGCGCATTCGGTCGATGCCTTCTTCGAGGCTGCGGGTCACCGCGGCATGCGCACCATCGCCGGGAAGTGCCTCATGGACCGCAACGCACCCGAAGCGCTGCGCGATACCGCGGTGGATGGATACGACGAGTCGAAGGCGTTGATACAACGGTGGCACGGCAATGGCCGCGCCTCCTACGCCATCACCCCGCGCTTCGCACCCACCAGCACACCGGAACAAATGGAGCTCGCCGGAGCGTTGTGGAAGGAACACCCCGGCACTTACCTGCAGTCACATGTCTCCGAGAATCGCGCCGAGGTCGAATGGGCGAAGCAGATCTATCCGCAATGCAGTGGTTATCTCGACATCTACGAGCACTACGGGCAGTTAGGCCCGCGCGCAATCTACGGTCACGGCATCTGGCTCACCGGCGCGGAGCTTGCGCGCATGCACGAAAGCGGCTCGGCGATCGCGCACTGCCCCACTTCAAACCGGTTCCTGGGCAGTGGCTTGTTCGATCTGCGCAACGCAAAACTGCCGGCGCGGCCCGTTCGCGTCGGCCTGGCGACGGATGTCGGCGCGGGCACCTCACTGTCGATGATCAAGACCATGGGCGCGGCATATGAGGTGGCGCAGCTCGGCGGCGGTAGTTTGTCGGCGCCGCTGGCGTTTTATCTCGCGACGCGCGGCAGCGCGCAGGCGCTGTATCTCGAAGACAAGATCGGCAGCATCGCGGTGGGGATGGAAGCCGATCTCACCGTGCTGAACCTCAAGTCCACGCCGCTCATCGACTTCCGCATGAAACACTGCAGTTCGCTGGAAGAAGCGCTGTTCGTGCAGATGACCATGGCGGATGAGCGCGCGATACGCTCAACGTACATCGCTGGCGTTCCCCGCTTTGGAAACTAGCGTCATGCCTCTCCGGCGACGATTTCCAGAAGCCGTTGCGGGTCCACCGGCTTGGCGAGGTGGCCGTCGAATCCGGCCGCGAGCGTCGCATTGCGGTCATCGTCACGCCCATACCCGGTAAGCGCCAACAGCTTCGGCCGATGCCTCACCTTAGCGAAGCGTTCGCGGATCGCTTGCGCCACCCTGTAGCCATCCATGCGCGGCAACTCGATGTCGAGCAGCACGATGTCCGCGCGAAACTCCTCGAGCCTGGCAAGCCCCGTGGGACCATCGTGCACCACCTCCACTTCATGGCGGTCGATACTCAGCAGCGTGCGCATGGATTCGGCGGCGTCGGGATTGTCTTCGATTACGAGCACGCGGCGCTGACGCAGACCGTCGCGTTTGCCGGCGGCTGCCGTCGCCGCCGGCATCGGCGCGGGCACGCGCGGCAGTCGGATACGGAACTCACTCCCCTTGCCCATCCCCTCGCTGCGCACTTCGACACTGCCGCCGTGAAGGTCCGCGAGCAGCTTTACGATGGCGAGCCCCACACCGAGCCCGCCGTGCGCGCGGTCGACATCGCCACCACCTTGCTGGAAGGGTTCGAACAATAGCGGCACCAGCTTGGCGTCGATGCCCATTCCGGAATCGCGCACGGTGACGAAGCCGTTCTCGACGGTTGCATCGATGGTGACGTCGATGCACGAACGCTCTGGCGAATACTTGATGGCGTTCGTCATCAGGTTGGCGACCATCTGGCACAGACGCGCGTTATCACCGTTCACGAAGATCTTCTCACCCGGCCTGCGCACAGTGACCCTCTGGTTCCGTGCATCGAGACGCGGCTGCACGGTTTCGAGAGCCGTCTCCACCACGCTGTCGAGACTCAACGATTCGCGCTCGAGCACCATGCGACCGCGAGTGATCCGCGCCACGTCGAGCAGATCGTCGACGAGACGGGTCAGCTGACTCGCCTGACGTTCGATCATCTGACCCGAGCGCCGCACCGTGGGGGGATCCGCAATGCCCTTGGCCAGTACGTAAGCCGTGTTGCGGATCGGAGCCAATGGATTTCGCAGTTCGTGTGCCAGCATTGCGAGGAACTCATCCTTGCGCCGATCCGCCTCACGCAGTGCCTGCGCATGGGCCGCGGCGACCACCAGCGCTTCGCGCTCGGCCTGCGAACGTTTTTGCAG
>DASTTJ010000135.1:0-25463 GCA_035760205.1 Steroidobacteraceae bacterium
GAGAGCCGCAAACGCGATGAACGTCGGCAGCTTCAAGATAGCCAGTGTTCTAGGAATGCGCGTCATTGTTTTGTCTCTTAGGTTGAGTTCGGGAGGGAGCTGAACGTTCCAGAACATATTGGTCCTCGTGGAGCCGCGGAATGAGACCAAGGTCCACCCGGTCGAAGGCGGGATCTGGCGCCATGCAGCATTTTGACCAAGCCTATCTTCTCGACGTTTTCGTCGGTGATGATGCGGTGCGGAGCACCTGATTGAATCCGGTCGACTGCGCGCCGGGATCACTACGGATCGACTGCGGTCGCCAGGACGCGCAAAATCGCGCTTGCTGCGGCCGGTGAGCAGCGCCACAGCACCCCACAGTACGCGTTCGGTGTCTGTTCACTCATGCTCGCCATCACTCGACGCGCC
Source organism: Steroidobacteraceae bacterium (assembly GCA_035760205.1). Classification (GTDB taxonomy): domain Bacteria; phylum Pseudomonadota; class Gammaproteobacteria; order Steroidobacterales; family Steroidobacteraceae; genus CADEED01. Next base: position 409 of record DASTTJ010000135.1, read on the forward strand.
CTCAACGGCCAAGAGGAGCAACACATGGACGCACTCTCCACGCATGACTTCCCATGCACTAAAGCGTCGCGCCCCCGGCTATCCACCATCGGCACATTGGCGTTCACGCTGGCCTTCTTTGCCGGCCTGATCAGTTCGGCCGACCTGACGGTGCGCCGCGGCGTCGAACCCAAAGGCGTAGCGACCTACGACGCGCTGCTTTCCGAGCCGGGCGCTATGTGTGCTCCATCCGTGGCCGGACGTCCGCCCTTGCTTCAGACGCTGATCCTCGCGCAAACCGAGACCAAACCCTTCAAGCCGCAGCCGATGAAGGCCGCGGGCGGCCCAGTGCCGCTGTACGACAACCTGGGCACGCTGTCCTTCAAGGTGGGGACGCGCGACGCGAAGGCACAGGCTTACTTCGATCAGGGCATTCGCTGGGCCTTCGCGTTCAACCACGCAGAGGCGCAGCGTGCCTTTCAGGCCGCGCAAAAGGCAGACCCGAACCTCGCCATGGCCTGGTGGGGCGAGGCCCTGGTGCTCGGGCCGAACATCAACGCGCCGATGATGCCCGAGGCAGTGGCGCCGGCGCTTGCCGCGCTTGCCAAGGCAATCGAGCTGGCGCCCGGCGCGCCGGCGAAGGATCGTGCGTTGATTGGGGCTCTGCAAAAGCGCTACTCGGCGGACCCGAAGGCCGAGCGTGCCGCACTCGACGCGGCCTTCGCCGACGCGATGAAGTCCGTGGCCGAGAAATATCCGATCGACGACACCGTCCTCACGCTCTACGCCGAGTCTGTGATGGATACGCAGCCCTGGGATTACTGGGAAGCGGCGGGCACGAAACCCAAGGGCCGCGCCGCCGAGCTGCTAGCGGCGCTGGAGAAGGTGCTCGCACGCAATCCAAATCACCCGGGAGCGAACCACTTCTACATCCACGCGGTCGAGGCGTCCACGACGCCCGATCGCGCGCTGCCGCACGCGCGGCGGCTGGCCGCGTTGATGCCGGGTGCGGGCCACATCGTGCACATGCCGGCCCACATCTATTACCGCGTCGGCCTGTACAAGGAATCGCTGGACATCAACAAGCGTGCAATGTCCGTCGACGAGCAGTACTTCCGCACCTCGCCCTCGGACCCGATGTACAAGTCGGCTTACTACCCACACAACATCCACTTCGTGCTGGTCTCGGCGCAGATGGGTGGCGACGGCCCGACCGCGATCGACGCGGCGGGCAAGCTCGACGCATCGCTGCCCGACACGGTGATCGCGGAGTTCGCGGTGCTGGAACCCATCAAGGCCGCACCTTACCTGGCCCACGCGCTCTTCAGCGCACCCGATGCAATCCTCGCCTTGAAGGCACCCCCCAAAGAGCAGGTGCTGGTGTCCGCGCTGGCGCACTACGCACGCGCGCTCGCCTTCGCGGGGAAGAAGGACGCGACCGGAGCACAGCGCGAGATCGACGCCATCGCCGCCATCGAACAGATGGCCGACTTCAAGCCGTACACCGACTGGGCAGTGCCGGGTAAGGAGATCGTGCAAACCGCGCGCTTGGTAGCGCGCGCGCGCCTCGCCGACGCGCGAGGCGACCTTCCCGGAGCTGCCAAGGCCTACGAGGAGGCGATCGCTGTCGAAGACGCGCTCGCGTACATGGAGCCACCCTTCTGGTACTACCCGATCCGCCAGTCCCTGGGCTCGGTCTACCTGCGACAGGGCAAGCTTGATACAGCCGAGAAGGCTCTGCGCGATTCTCTGGCCCGCGTGCGCAGTAACGGCTGGGCGTTGGCGGGCCTGGCAGAGGTCTACAAACGCAAGGGAGACGCGAAGGCCGAGGCCTCCGCGCGTCAGGCCTACGCGCGAGCCTGGCTCGGCGGCGCGGCGCCCGATATCGCCAGGCTGTAGGCAGCAAGGCGGGCGCTCGCAGGTTGGAAACGGGCAACGGCAAGGAACTCGTTCTGCCACCCCCGGTAGATAGCCCGCCCTCTCACCGCCGTCGCACCGCACGCCGAAACGCGCCGACGCTGCGGTATCCGATCACACGCGCCGCGCGGTCCGCAGTGAGTCCTTCCTCGCGCATGCGTCTCTCAGCGAGCGACAGGCGATAGTCGCGCAGGTAGCGCATGGCAGATGCCTTCGTCACTTGCTTGAATCGCGCCGCAAATGCCGAACGCGACATACCGGCCTGGCGAGCCAGCGATGCGAGCGTCCAGCGTCGGCCAGGGCGCGCATGCATGGCATTGAGGACACGCCGCAGCACCGGATCGCACTGTGCACGCAGAACCCCGACGTTCTCGACGCGCAATACTCCCGATTCGCGCAACAACATCAAGAGAAGAAGCTCGCACAGGTTTTGCAGAACCTGTATGCACCCGCGGCTCTCATCGAGAGCGCAGGCCGCGAGCGTGCGCATCAGTCTCGCGAGGGGTTCGGGAAACGCATCGAAGTTCGGCCACATGAGGTACGGGGGCATGGCATCGAGGATGGGAATGCCCGCGGTGCCGCCCTCGAAGTAGCCGCATAACAATCCTGCCTCGCGCTCTGCGGCCGCGCTCGAGATCGGCATTACCCGCGCCGGGGGCGTCTCCGTTTCGGCAAACGCGGTGTCGGCCAGCAGGTGTTTCGTTTCGGGTCGGTAGATGAGCAATCCGCCAGCAGTGACTTCGACCGGTCGCGTTGCGCCCGGCAACATCAACCAGCAAGTCCCTGAAAGTACGGCATGAAAGCCAAGCCGCCCCTGGCCGCCGCCGCCCAGCGCCCAGCGCTCGCAAACCAATCCACGGAACGCGATGCGCGCGCGCCAGTTCATCCGCGCGAGCATTTCATCGAGCAGGCGTGCGTCTGGGGTGCTCATGGCACAAAGAGACCGGGACCACTCGCGTTTTATCGCGTGAAGGATGAACGAACCTTATTCCTGGACTCCCGGTTCGCGGTCTCGCAGCGCGACGCGATGAATATGTCCCTGTTCTCAAACGCATTTCGATTTTCCATGGCGGCTCGGCGAAATATTTCTGCGTGAGGTCAGCTGCGCGCGGGTCTCCCCTGCCGAGAACTGCGACGACCCTCCAACTATTCACTTCAAGGGGAAAACCATGAATCGCATGTTTATTGGCATTTCACTGTTGGCCATGACGGCAGCCGCCGCCGCATCCAACGACCACGGACATCGCCTGCCCTTTCAGGGCCCGCGCGCCGTGTACACCGAAACCAACGCGGCCGACAAGAACGAGATACTCGTGTACCGCCGCGATCACGCTGGCAATCTGCGCATGACGGATCGTGTTGCCACGCGCGGCCGCGGCAGCGGCGCCGGACTCGGCAACCAGGGCGCGCTGGCGTTGAGCCGTGACGGCCGGCGCCTGTACGCCGTGAATGCCGGCAGCGATGACATCTCTGTGTTCGCCTTCACGTCCGGCAAACCCGTGTTGATCCAGAAGGTGCCCTCGGGCGGTGATCAGCCCATCAGCATCGCCCTGAGCCAGGACCTGCTCTACGTGTTGAACGCTGGCGGTACCGGCAACATCAGCGGGTTCTACGTGGGTGACGATCGGCGCGTGTACCCGATTCCAGGGTCCTCCCGCCCGCTGAGCGGCAGCGCCGTCGGGCCCGCGCAGATCTCGTTCAACACCTTCGGCGATGTACTGGTGGTCACCGAGAAAGCCACTAACAAGATTGATTTGTACGACGTCGAAGACGGGATGGCGCAGGGTCCGTATGTGCGGGATTCAAATGGCATGACTCCGTTCGGCTTTGCGTTCGACCGGCATGATCACCTGATCGTGTCCGAGGCATTCGGCGGCGCGGCGAACTCAAGCGCCATGTCGTCCTATGAAATCGACGGCGGCATGTACCCGCTAGAAGTGGTCAGCGGCACCGTCGGCACACATCAAACCGCGGCGTGCTGGGTGGTGGTGTCGAAGAACGGACGTTTCGCCTACACCACCAACACGGGCAGCAGCTCGATCACCGGATATCGCATCGCGCGCAATGGAGCACTGACGCTGCTCAATGCTGATGGTGTGACCGCGCCGACTGGCAGCGGCAGTGCACCTCTCGATGCGGCGATCAGCTCGGAAGGCAAGTATCTGTTCGCGCTGAGCCCGAACGTCGGAATGATCGCTTCCTTCCGCGTGCGTGACGATGGCAGCCTGCGGGTTGGACCGACGGTCGACGGGGTACCTCTCTCAGCATCGGGCCTCGTTGCGCATTGATCTGGCGCTGAGATTCGGTCGATGAGGGTAGGAGGCCGCGCCGACCGCGAGGCAGGCGCGGCCTCCGCTGTGCATTCGAACCTAAAATCAGGAAAATGTTCGGGTCGCGGTAATTCAAGTGTTCCTTATTCAGGAGTTGAGCATGCGCAAGACAGGAATGTTTTCGGTGTGGCTGATCGCCGCCGGGTTGATCATGACTGCGATGGCCGCGGAACCGCGTTCGCCAGATGATCCGTCAAAGGTCACCCCTCTGGCGGTAGGTGCCCACGCGCCAGCATTTACGGTCCGGGAAGCGGACGGCAAACCGTTTAATTTCACGCCCTCGAAGCTCACCAAACCCGCCCTGCTCATTTTCTATCGCGGCGGGTGGTGCCCGTACTGCAATGCACACCTCAAGGAGCTGCGCGTGGTCGAACCCAAGCTCGTCGCCCTGGGTTGTGACGTGTTGTTCCTGAGTACCGACCGCCCCGAAATCCTGCACTCGAGCTTGAAAGAAGACGTGAGTTATCGGCTGCTGTCGGACAATGAGGTTCACGCCGCTCGCGCGTTCGGCATCGCGTTTCGAATGGACAACACGACGTACGAAAAATACAAGACCTATGGCCTCGACCTGGAGGCCTCACAAGGCGCGAAACACCATGAGCTGCCGGTACCCGCCGTCTTCATCGTCGACCGAAAAGGAATCGTGCGATTCGCGCACGCCAATTCAGACTACACAGTGAGGCTTGACGCGGCGAGTCTGGCGGCTGTGGCGGAGTCGGCATTGCACTGAACCCAAGCGACTGGCTTAACCCGCACGCTCATCCTTCCGCCGGCCGGACATTCGCATTCCGCCGGAACAGGTTCGCAGGGTCGTACTTCCGCTTGAGCGCAGCGAGGCGCTCGTAGTTAGCTCCATAGGTGTTGCGGATGCGCTGCTCGTCATCGTCTTCGGCCATCAGATTCACATAAAAGCCGTCGGTCAACGGCTCCAGATGTTTCCAACCGGTTTTCACCCAGAGACGCGGAGTGTCGGCGTCGGATGGCTGATCCCAGAAACCTGCCAACAGTACACTGTGTCCGGCGCTGCGATGCCAGTAGGCCGTGGCAGACTGATTTACACGTGAGATCGCTCCGCCCAATTGAATGAATGAAGCAAGGCAGCGCGGCGCCGGCGCGGCTTCGAGATGATCGACCACGCGGTCGATCAATCCATTAGATATCTCTTGGATCAATCCCGACTTGAGGTAGTACCCTCGCCCGGCCGGATAGTCCTTGTCGATTCGCGTTTGCAACTCCGTATAGGGCGCTGAGCCCAGCGAGTCCTGAACCGCAGTGCCGATCTTGCGCAAGGCAGTGAGCTCGCGCTCGGCCTCCGCACGGGATCCGCAATGACACACCTCGATGGCAATGACACGGTGGCCTTCGGGAGTCGGGACGATGTCCACCATCGCAAAAAAGTCGTCGGATGCGGTTGCGGCGAAATCGGCGAAAGAGCGCAGCAACTTGCGAGGCTCATTAAAAGGGAATACCAGCACACCGCCAATCATGTTCCTGGGCATGGGGTACAGCTGGTACTCGAACGAGGTCACGACCCCAAAGTTGCCGCCCCCGCCGCGCAGTCCCCAAAGCAATTCGGGATTTTCGTGCGCACTGGCTCGAATTCTCTTGCCATCGGCGGTCACCAGTTCTGCGGCTGCCAGGTTGTCACACGTCAAACCGAACTTGCGCGCCAGACGACCGAAACCTCCGCCCAGCGTGAGCCCGGCGGCGCCGGTATGAGACACAGTTCCCGTGCTCGTTACCAGACTAACAGCTTGCGCTGCGCGGTCGATTTCGCCCAGAAGCGCGCCCGCACTGACGTGGGCCTTCCGAGCGGCTTGATCAACGCGCAGATCCCGCATCTCGGAGAGGTCGATCATCAAGCCACCGTCGCAGCCGGACTGACCGGAGAAACTGTGTCCGCCGCCGCGAACGGACAGCACTACGCCAGACGCATGTGCAAATTCGACCGCGCGCGCGACGTCTTCGGCATTCACGCAGCGCGCGATCAATGCCGGCTTGTGGTCGAACGCGCCGTTCCACAACTTGCGTGCGATGTCATAGCCGCCCTCGCCAGGCAACAGTAGTTTGCCGCACAAACTCATGCGAAGCTCGGCCACGTGACTGGGCGTGAGTAACATTTTCTCTCCAGATCGTCCCACGGCACCCATTGCAACACCACCCTTGGCGAAGGAGTGGTGTGGCAGTGTCTGCGCTGCACCTGCCAGTAACGCAGTTTTGCAGAACGATCGTCGCCTCATGAATCACATCCCGATTGTCCGGCGCGCACGGCCACATTGTCGGTCAGGAACTCCACCAGACCTTCGGCGGACGAGAACTCAAATGTCTGCCCGGAGGCCACATGCTCCACGCGTCCTGAAAGGCGGCCGACGGAGGTACCCGCCGTCGCCCCAGCATGCAGTTGGACAACAAAGGTGCGGAACACCGAAAGTGGTTTTGATTGATGCGGACTGCTCGCCATATGATCGGTAGCGTAGCGGCGCAGATGCCCGCAGATTCTGAAAGAGTTCTGAGATTTGCCACGCCGCGCTGACAATCACGCGCTCGCACCGGAACATTGCACGCATGGCCTCGACACGTTATCTGCAGTTCGGCGCGTACCGGCTGGATCTTGCTGAGGGGCGACTGTGGCGGAATGCAAGCGCAATTCCCCTGAGCCGCAAGGCGTTTGGCCTTCTGAGCTTCCTCGCAGAGCATGCCGGGCAGCTGGTGACCAAGGAAGCGCTGTTGGCTGCCGTCTGGCCCCGGTCAGTCGTGGTGGAGGCCGTCCTAACCACCGCCGTGCGTGAAGTGCGGCGCGCTCTCGAAGATCGCGCGCGGCAGCCTGCCTATGTGCAGACCGTCCACGGCCGTGGGTACCGCTTCGTCGCACCGGTGCAAGCGCACGATGACTTTTTGAACTCGCCGAATTGCACCGCTCAGCCGCTGGTGGGGCGTGACCCTGAATGGGCCGAGTTGCGGGCGCGTTTCGCCGCCGCGTTCGCCGGCCAGCGCCAGATCGTATTCGTTGCTGGCGAATCGGGCATCGGCAAGACCGCGCTTGTGGACGCGTTCGTCACACAGCTCGCGGCCGAATCCAGCTTCATGCTGCTGCGAGGGCAATGCATCGAGCACTATGGGACGGGCGAAGCCTATCTACCAATTCTCGAGGCACTGGGACGCCTGGGCGCCGGAAGCGAAGCGGCACATCTCACCCAGCTGTTGCGGCAATACGCGCCCAGCTGGCTGCCGCACCTGCCGGCGCTGCACACCGAGAACACAACCGGCAAGGCCGCCGCCTCGCAGTCCACCTCGCTGCGCATGCTGCGCGAGCTCACCGAGGCGCTCGACCGGTTTGCCGCGGACCGGCCCGTGGTGTTCGTGCTCGAAGATCTTCAGTGGAGCGACAACGCGACTCTCGACTGGCTGGGTTATGCGGCGCGCCGCCGCGATCCGGCCCGCCTGCTGGTGCTCGCCACTTATCGGCCGGTGGATGTCATCGTGCAGATCCGTCCTCTCCGCACTATCGTGAGCGAGCTCACGGGGCTGACAAATTGCACGCGCATCATGCTCGACTATTTGTCGGTCGAAGCGGTCGCGCATCACATCAGTCTACGTTTCAAAGGCCTGTGCGAATCGGAGACGCTGGCGCGGCTCCTGTACAAACGCACCAGCGGACACCCATTGTTCCTGGTGACCATTCTCGAGACGCTGGTACACGACGGCATGCTGACCCGGGAATCGGGCTCCTGGCGATTGCGCGGCCCCTTCGCCGCAGTCGCGGATCTGATTCCGGTCAGTGTCAGCCAGTTCATCGAGCGCCGCATCGAAGTCCTGTCGCCGGATGATCAACGCCTGCTCGAAGCGGCGAGCGCCGCGGGCGAGTCCTTTGCCGTCGCAACGCTGACGGCCGCCGTTGGTGGAGCCGAAGACCGGATCGAGGCGCGCTGTGAACAGTGGGCGCGCCAACGTCAGTTGCTGCTGCCCGGGGGCAGCGATATCTGGCCTGACGGGACTGCCACCTCACGCTATCGGTTCCGCCATGCGCTGTTTCACGACGTCATCTACCGACGCGTTTCCGCAGGCCGAAGGGTGCGGATACATCGAGCGATTGGCGAAACGCTGGCGCGGGCGTATGGCACCGCGTCAGCCAGCATAGCCGCCGAGCTCGCCGTGCATTTCGAACTAGGCGGCAACGTCCCTCAGGCCGTAACGTACCTGGAGACAGCAGTGCAGCGCGCCATCAAGCGTTCTGCGTACGCGGAGGCGCGTAGTTATGCCGAAAAGGCGCTGACGCTGCTCGAACAATGTGCGCCTTCGCGCCCGGACCAAGAACTGCGCCTGCAGCAGGCTCTGGCCACGGCACTCATGGCCACGCGCGGGTGGGCAGTCCCCGAGGTGGAGCAGGCGCTGCGGCGGGCGCGCGCGCTTGCCGATGATCTCGGCGACAGGCCGCAGATCATCGTCGCGTTGTGGGGCTTGATCGCGGTGAGCGTGGTGCGCGCGGACCTGCTCGGTACGCGCGCGCTCAGCCTGCAGTTGCTGGCGCTCACACAAAAAGAGAACGCCGTACCCTTCCAACTCGCCGGACACATGGAACTCGCTGGAGCAGCCCTCGGGCTGGGCGACCTGGCATTGGCAGAACAGGAGTTTTCGCTCGCTGACCGCCTGTACGACGTCCGGCAACATGGCGAACATCTGACACGCGTGGGCTGTGACCTGGGTGTGTTCCTCCGATCCTGGTGGAGTCACTTGTGCTGGCAACAAGGACAGGCGGCGCGTGCCCTGAAGATGAGCGATAGCGCGGTGGCGTTGGCTCGAACGTTCGAACATCCATTCACGCTCGCCATCGCGCTTGCCTACGCCGCCATACTGCAGCAGTTCAATCGCAATCTCGAAGCGGCCACCACGTCCGCGCGCGAAGCCATCGCGCTTTGCGCTGAGCACGGCTTCGTCTACTACCGTACGTGGGCCGAGATCATTCTCGGCTGGTGCGAAGGCATGGACGATCCGGCAGGCCATGGCGTGAGTCGCATCGAACAGGGCATCGATGCACTGAGTGCTGCTTCCGTGCAGCGATCGCTGCCCTACTTCCACGGCCTGCTTGCCGAGATTCGCTTGCGGCGCGGAGAATCTGCGGCCGCCGAACGCGCGCTCGTCGCGGCGCTCGAAATCGTCGCGGCAACTGGCGAGCGCTGGTGGGAAGCGGAACTATCGCGTATGCGGGAAGCGCTGGTCCCGAATCTCAGCGGTTCGCAACAATGAACGCGGCGAGGCGCTCAGCCATGGCGCGCGAGTTCTGCAGATGTAACAGATGTGTCGCATGCGGCAGGACAAATGCTTCGGCGTTAGGCAACGAATCCATCATCCAGTCCTGACGCTGCTGCCAGATCGGCGACACTGCCGGACTGTAGCCGCCCATGACCGCGAGCACGGGTTGGGAGATCCGTCTGGCGTCTTCATCGCGCAAGCGCCAGTCGTTGACGGCGGGCAATTCTTCGCGAAAGAACGTATCCGCATTCATAACGCCATGTGCGAATGCATTCGGCAGCGCCGCATCGAGCGCCGTACGATAGTCGATGCCGGCAACGGCCGTGAGAAAGGTATCGACCGCGGCGACCGAGTCCCCAGCGCGATACTGTGCGATCGCCGCTGCGATTCCCGAACGCGGTGCGGGCGCGCCGGGAACCGCGGCGGAATCCATCGGAAGCGCCGGCTCGAGCAGCGTAAGCGATTTCACGCATTCCGCCTCATAAAGTGCGAGCTGTAACGCTATGAGCCCGCCGGAAGAATGTCCGACGACGTGCGCGCGCTCGAGACCGAGATGCCGAAGCAACAGCCGCAGCTGGCCTGCCTGCTGGGCAATGCTCATCGCGCCCGGTAGTTTGTCGCTGCCGGCGTAGCCAGCACGATGATAGGTTATCAGGCGGAAGTTCCGTGACAGCACGCGTTCGCGCAGCAACGGCTCGAACCACTCGCCGAATACGCCAGCATGCACGAACACGATGGGTTCTCCACGACCCTGATCGCGGTATTCCAATTGCGCACCATGCAACGAGGCGCGTTGCCAAACCTGCGGCGCCGTTCGGCATGCCGGCAGGATCGCCACGCACAACAGCAGCATGCCCCGATGAAAACTGAAACGTCGGGTGAACATGTGCGCGTCAGTTCAGATTCAGGCCCGGGACCTGCACGGGTGTCACCACATCACCACCGGTGATGCCATTACCGACCTGACCGCTGTCGTTGCTGCCCCAGGCGAATAGCGAGCCATCGGCGCGCACGGCCAGCGCGTGATCGCTGCCTGCGGCGAAGGCGATCGCGGGACTGCCCGACGAAAACGCCGGCACTGGCGCCGCTGTCGATCGGAAATCCGGGGTCAACGCACCGATGCCGAGCTGTCCGTTGAGGTTGCCGCCCCAGGCGAACAGCACTTCGCCCAACGCCAGTGAGGTGTTTCCGCCCGCCGCGATGGAAAAGGCACGGGTGAAACCGATGACTGCGACCGGCGTCGACCGCGGCAGGGTGGAGTTGTCACCCAATTGGCCCAACATATTTGCACCCCAGGCCATGACGGTGCCGCTGCCGAGCAATGAAAGGGAATGCTCGAATCCCGCGGCAATGGCTGTGACGCCGCCAGGACCACCGACAGCTACGGGGACATTGCTGCTGGTCGCAGAGCCGTCGCCCACCTGCCCGTTGTTGTTGCGTCCCCAGGCACGCACCGTCAGATCGGCCAACAACACCAGCGAATGTCCGCCGCCGCAGGCTATGGCCGTGGCATTGCTGATGCCGGGTACCGCGGTCGGCACCAATCGTTCGATGTTGCTGCCGTCGCCGATCTGTCCGTCGAAATTCGCGCCGAACGCGCGCACGCTGCCGTCGGCCAGCAGCACCAGCGAATGCAGTGTGCCGCCGCACGCGGCTACGGCATTACTGATGCCGCTGACCTGCACTGGCACCTGGGCGCTGTTGGTAGTGCCGTCACCCAGTTGGCCAAAGCCGTTGTATCCCCAGGCCCAGGCGGTGCCATCGGCGAGGACGGCGAGCGTGTGCGTGTCGCCTTGCCCGAGAGACTGGACGTTCGTCAGGATTGCTACCGGCCCTGGCACATTTCGGTCGCTGCCGCCGCCCAGCGCTCCGGCGGAATCCGATCCCCAGGATTGCAGCGTGCCGTTCGCGAGCAGCACCGTGGAATGTTGATCTCCGCCAGCAATGCGTGCCGCATTGCCGGGTGGCGGTGGTGGCGCAGTGCCCACGATCAGCCTTGCCGCATTGCTTGTGGCGCTGCCCGCGGGATTCGACGCGCGCGCGCGGAATAGTGCGCCATCATCGGAACCCAGCACGCTGGCGAGCGTGAAGCTCGCATTGGTCGCGCCAACAATATCAGCGAACGTCGCGCCACCATCGCCGGAACGTTGCCACTGGAACACCGGGCTCGTGCCCGACGCCACCACGGTGAATGTGGCCGAGCCGCCGGTGGCGACGGTCATGTCCAAAGGTTGCGCCGTAATGGCCGGCGCGACGAAGGCCGTCGTCACCGTCAAAGTCGCCGCATTGCTCGTGGTGCCACCTTCGAGGTTGGTGACGACCACGCGATAGCGGTCGTTGTTGTCCACCGCCACCGACGTGAAGCCAGAGGTAAATGAGCTCGCAGTGGCGGCAGCGATGTTGCTGAACGTCGCGCCGCCGTCGTCGGAACGTTGCCATTGAAACGTGAACGGCGGCGCGCCGAGCGCAGTCACCGAAAAGGTTGCCGGGTTCGGTTGCGCCACGCTTGTATCGGCGGGCTGGCGCGTGATCTGCGGTGGTTGATTGCCGACCACGAAGAATGAGAAGCCGCTCACCTGCGCGGTGATCAGACTCCTATTTATTGTTGCGCCTGGCACGCGCTCCCATGCGGCATTACTCGCGTCTGTCTTGTAGAGCGCCGGCGTCGCGCCAGCGGGGACGGATGCGGTATCGAACGGCAACGTCACGGTGACAGGCTGCGTGAAACCAGTACCGTGCGGCGTGAGCGCGAACACAGGCCCGAAGGCGACGAACCCGTCGGGCGCAGCTGGCGCACCGGTCGAGGCCTGCGTGATGGCGATAGTCACGGCCGCGCTGAGCGCGCCTGGCGGAATGATCACCTGCGCGCCGTTCGGCCCGCTGACCGTGCCGCCGTTGGCATCCACGGTCGGTGGATTCTGCTGCCCTCCACGGCTGCTGCCACCGCCGCCGCATGCGCCCAGCAGCACCGCGAAGCCGAGCGCCAGCGCGATGAAAACCGGTTTTCTTGGGACGTGACGATGCATCCTTACGCCTTCTGGTAGTTAGTTCAAGTTGACGTTGCGTACCTGGACGGGAACGTTCGTCTCGTTCATCGTCGTGCCATCGTTCAGCTGTCCGGAGAAGTTGCTTCCCCAGCCCCAGACGCTGCCGTCCGCGGACATCGCCAGGGTGTGATTGAGGCCGGTGCCGATCGCGACGATGTCGCGCGGCAATGGAGCGATCACTTCGCATGGCGCGAACACGTATTCCTCAGCGGTGCCGCAGCCACATTGCCCATCCGCGTTCCATCCCCATGCGAATACCCGGCCATCGAGCAGCAGGGCGAGGGAGTGATTGCCACCCGCTGCGATAGCGATAGCGACGGCGGGAAGCGCAACCGTCGTAGGCGCGAGTCTGGGCTCGCGCGTTCCGTCGCCAACCTCGCCGGCGACGTTATGACCCCAGGCGAGCACGGTGCCGGTGTCAGTAAGCGCCAATGCATGTGAGCTGCCGGCGTCGATCGCCGCGATGTTCGTGGTCATGGGCACTGCGATGGGAGTGAGGCTGGCGGCCGTGGTGCCGTTGCCAAGCTGCCCGCCGCGATTGTCTCCCCAGGCCCACATCGCGCCATCGCTGCGCAATGCCATGGTAAATCCGAGTCCAGCCGACACTCTGACCACCTCGGTCAGCGTACCGGCACGCACCGGTGCCGAGCGCAGCGTGGTCGTGCCGTCGCCCAGCTGCCCATACAGGTTACGGCCCCATCCCCACACGCTGCCGTCGGCGAGTACCACCATCGATCGAGGCACGGCGAACAGATTGGCTGCGGCAGCGCGCGCGGGACCGATGCCGGACACCGGCTGGGCGATCGCGCGCGGCGCGAAGGTGCCGTCACCGAGCTGACCAAAGTCGTAATCACCCCATGTCCAAACTTCTCCGTTGGCACGCAGCGCTAGTGCGTGTCTGCCGCCGGCCGCGAACGCAGCAACCTCGGTGAGTCCCGCGATGTTTACCGCATCGCCGGGCGCCACCATGCTGCCATCGCCGAGTTGACCCAGGTTGTTAGCGCCCCAGGAGCGCAGGCTGCCGTTGGCGCCAAGTCCGATCGAGAAACCGTCTCCACCCTGCACACGCGACAGTACAGCGCCGGGATTGGTGCGAACGGTGAGCAGGGCGTTCGCCGACAACACCGAGCCGGCGGTATTCGAGACCTCGACCCGCAGGTAAGTGCCGTCGTCGGCAAACGCGGCATTGGAAATCGTGCAGGTCGCCGCATTCCCGCAGGCCGGATTTGCAGTGAAGTTGATGCCATCGCGGCCCTGTTGCCACGCGTACGACAGGTTGCCGCCAAGCGCGCCCACGCTGAACTCCGCACTCGTACCCGCGAGCGCAGTCACTGGCTGAGGCTCACGCGTGATGGTGGGCTGCGTTGGCAAGGGAATCACCGACAGGCGCGCCTCGCGACTGCAGGAAGTGCCACCCGTGTTGGTGGCACAGAACTGGAAGGACGCACCGTCGTCGGCGTCCTGCGCCACGAAAGTCAACACGGTGGCGGTTTCGCCAGCAATGGCCGCGCAGGTCGGTGCGCAGCGCGACCATTGCAAGGACTGTACGATCGACGATGTGGACGCGGCCACGAACCGGGCACTCTGGCCGGCGATGACTTGTTCGTCGATCGGCTGGTTGACGATTGCGGGGGCGCGAGCGGAAACCAGCAATCGCGCCGCGCGGCTGTCGCGGAACAGCGTGCCGTCGCCAACACTCGCCCGCGCCATGTACAGGGAATTGTCGTCAGCGATCGTCAGATGCGGCAGCAGGATTTCCGGGTTGGTTTCCCCCGGCATGCGCACGCCATTGCGGAACCACTGGTAGCTCACAGGGCCAATCGAGCGCGCCGCCTCGACCCGAAAAAACGCGAAGCCGCCCTCGAAGCCGGACTGATCGTCGGGTTCATCGACAATTACCAGCGGCGCTCGGCCTGTGTCATCTGCCCCGTGGACCACACGTACGTCCGAGAAGCTCGTGGCGGCGGCAGTCAGCATGCCGCCGCTTACGGTCGCAACCAGTTGTTGCCAGCCTCCGTCCTGATTCGTCTTGAGCATGGCCGGCGCCACGCCGGGTGGAAATGCGGCCGGATCGATTGGAACGGCGATCGTGACGGGCACCCCAAACGTCGTGCCGTGCGGAGTGAATGAATACACGGCGCCAACGGCGTCCAATTCAGCTGGCAGCGGGACGACGCTGCTCGAGGCCACCGCGACCGTGATCTGCGTATCGAGCGTGAGTGCGCCAGGCGGAACCATCAGGGTGACGCCGTTCGGACCTATCAACGTGCCACCCGACGTGCCGATGGTCTCAGTCACCGGCTGCGGAATTGCCGGTGGTGGAGGCGGATTGGATGGTGGCGCAGCCAGGCCCCCGCTTCCGTTGCCGCAACCGGATAAAAGTCCTAACATCCCTGCGGCCGGCGCCAGCACGCCGCGGAGTCGCGGCACAAAATTGCGGTTTGCGATGAGTTTGAAATGCTGCATCGGCGCGACATTACGAGTCGAGGCGCAGCGAATCCTGAGGAAGTTGTGGAAGATTTCTGAAAGTTCTCAAGGCTGCGCGCCCGACTTTCTCCGTCGGCGATTCGCAGGCGTGATCACGCTAAGGAACGACCACGTCGAACAAAGCTACTTCGGAATACCTCGGCGGTCGAAGGAATCTGACTAGTGCCGCTGAAACGCTCCAGGTCAGCGATTCAAGTTGCGATCCCTGAGCCACGCTACGACGGTTGACACGCTGCTGAATCGGTATCGAGCGGTAGTCTCGTCGAGGTTGCCCACGCGGATGGAGTGGCCGCCCATTTCGTTGACGGCCTGAAATCCGACCTCATCGCAAGGATCGTCGCCGACGAACACTGGCGTGCGGCCGGCGAACTCACGTTCCTTCATGAGCAACTGGATGGCGCTGCGCTCATTAAAGCCGCGCGGCATGATCACATGCACGCATTTGCCCCGACGCACGATGAAAGTCTCGCCGAGCTCCGCGACCATCTCGTTCATGACGACTTCGACTTCCGTCGCAAGCTTGGGCGCGAGGCGATAATGCATGGCAAGCGCGACGCCCTTGTCTTCCAGCAACAGTCCACGGTTGTCCCGCTGGAGAATGCCGAGCCAGCGTCGCGCGCGATCGAGCACCGAGGGGTCAATTTCCGGACGGATCACCTTGCCAGAAGGCAACCTGACTTCGAGCCCGTGCTTGCAGGAAGCCGGAAAGACGCAAGGTGAAAACAGGTCGTCCAGGTCGTCGAGCGATCGGCCGCTGAGCAGCGCCAAGGCGCCGTGCTCGCGATCGCAGCTGAGTTGCAGCGTATTCCGCAAAGATGCCGGGACGCGTACACGATCCGGCGTCGCCGCGATTTCCAGCAGCGTGCCGTCGAGGTCGAGAAACAGCGCGAGCGGTTCATCCCGGATAAAGGCGGCTCTGGCGCTCATGAATCAGCCTTCGATCGCGGAATCATGACGAGGCGCCCGCTCGAACGTGGTACGCAGCCGCGGCAGACTTCCGGGGTAGTTCTTCTGAACGAACGCCACGAGTTTTTCGCGCATCTCGCAGCGCAGGTCCCAGGACTTGCTGGCGTCGCTCGAGCTGGCTAGCGCGCGCAGTTCGAGCGTACGTTCCTTCGCATCGGTGACCTGCAACACGTTTACTTTGCGGTCCCAGTGGGGCGAGTCTTCGAGTATCCGCGTCAGCTCCTCACGGACGGCGTCCACGGGCACGCCGTAGTCCACCTGCAGGAAAACCGTTCCGAGGATATCCGCCGAGGTGCGCGTCCAGTTCTGGAACGGCTTCTCGATGAAATACGTGATGGGCACAACGAGGCGGCGCAGGTCCCAGATGCAAACAACGACGTACGTCAGCGTGATCTCTTCGATCTTTCCCCACTCGCCCTCGACGATCACCACATCGTCGATACGGATCGGCTGCGTCATGGCGATCTGGAATCCTGCGAGCAACGTCCCGAGACTCTTCTGCGCGGCGAAGCCGATGACGATGCCAGCCACACCGGCCGACGCGATCATGGCCGTGCCTAACTGCCGCACAGACTGGAAGACCATCAGCATCGAGGCAATCGCGACTACAGCGATGACGCCGACCGCGATCTTCTTCAGCACCATGACCTGGGTATAGACACCGCGCGCCACTCGATTGTCAGCGACATTGATGCTGAATCGCTGCAGCACGAGCTGCGCCATCGCATTGACGAACTGCACGAGGATGAAGCCAACCGTGCCGACCAGCGCCAGGCTTACAGCGTTCTGGACAATCTCCTGCGCGTCCGCGGATACGGCCAGTGCCGGCGTGCCGAGGATGAGCGCCAGCATGGGAAGTATGAGCCGCAGCGCCTTTCCGGCGAACGGCAGCAGCACATCGTCCCAGCCCGCTTCGGTACGCGTCGCGAAAGTTTGCAGCAGCGCCTCGAGAGTGCGGGCAATGCGTGCGAGCAACCAGGCGAGGCCTAACAACGTGCCCACCCCGCGCAATGCGCCGAGGATAGTGAGGCCTCGAGAAATCCATGCTGTTTCCGGGAATTCCACGAGCAGTGTCGTCACCGCGAAATACAGCCCGTGAAGCCACAGCATGAATGCAATGGGCGGAACTGCATCGCTCAAACCCCGCGCGATCCAGTAGCGCACCTTGGCGGATTCGCCAGGCACAAGCGCATCTTGATGAGTGCGCGCGCGCCGCCGAGTCCACCAACTGAGCGACAAATGCGCGATCGCAATCAGCAGCACGATTGCGCCGCCCGTCACCCAGGTCTGCAATTCCACGCCCAGGAAGGTCGATCTCATGTCAGGCATTGCCGGGATCCATCATGCGACCAGAAGACTTTCCAGCCAGGCGCGTACATCCCGCGGACCGGCCAAGCGCCTCTCGCCGGGAATGCGCGAGCCGACAGCGATCGCGAGGCCGTCGAAACGTTTCACAGCGGCAAACCCGTCAAGATCGGTCGCATCATCGCCGATGAACACAGGCGTGCGGCCGGTGAAAGGCTCTTCCTGCATGAAAGCCTCGATGGCAGTGGCCTTGTTGTGCTCCACAGGTTTGATTTCAACGACATGATCGCCATCGAGCAACTCGAATGCCGGCAGCGCGCCGGACACCAGGCGCGCGAGATGCAGACGAATAGTCTCCTCGAGATTCGGAGCCTGACGATAGTGCAACGCGAACGCACAACCCTTGTCTTCGAGCAGAACGCCATGCAATGACTGCGCAAGCGCCAACACTTCAGACCTCAGGTAGCTGAGGCCTTCACCGACGAAGCCCGGTCTGAAATAGTGTCCCTGCGCATTGCGACGCTCGAACCCATGCACACCCGCCACCGGCAGCTGCAGGGGATCGAAGAGCGCATCCACAACCGAGATCGGGCGGCCGGTAATCAATGCTATCGCGCCATCGCAGGCACGCTCGAGCCGTCGCAGGAGATTGGGCAAAGTCGCATCGACATCTACGGCATCCGGTGTCGGGGCGATGTCTAACAAAGTGCCGTCGATATCGAGGAACAGACACCAGGGCGCCTGAGGAGGCACCGGGCGCGTGAACAGCTCGGAATCGTTCGATGTGCTTGGCGTATTCAGCATTATTTGGTTTATTGTACGCAACTATTGCGCGCTAACAACCACCTGAGCACAATGATGTGTGAGGATCGACCGCTGGAGCTACGCCGCAGCCAACCCGCATCCACAGCCGGACTTATGTCGTCACCCCGAAAACGAATCTTCCGCAATACAGCTGGCCTCGCCAGGCGAAGTGCTCTCGAACGCGATGCACTGCTATCGGCGCGTTCTCTCGTCGATCGCATGCGCACGCTCTATCGCGAGCTCGAACGCATGACCGACGCGCCCATTACGGTGCATCGCGCCCTGGCGTGCATCGGTGAAGAACCGGGAATTTCCGCCTCGCTGCTGGCCACGCGCCTTGGAATGCAGCGACCCGCGGTCAGCCATGTGCTGAAAGGACTCGCCGCGCGCGGTTGGATCGAGCGGCGCCGGCATGAAGGGGATCAACGGAGCGTGCAAATTCATCCCACTGCAGATGGCCAGCAGATACTGCGCGCCACTTCCGGGCGTGCTGTCGGGACGTTGCAGCGGGCGGTGCGCTCCTTGACCGCCCGGCAGCTACAACAGTTGGCGGAAGGTCTCGCGGCACTGCTTGCCCGACTTCCCGATGCGCGGCCGTCACAGGCCCCCTCTCCGGCAGCCGTCATTTCCCGGCGCGGCGTCAACGCGCAGCGGTCTCGACTCAGCGGCCGCGCGTGACAGCATCGCGCGGAAACGGCGAACCTCGAGCGGCGGCCGTTTAGGTCAATTCTTCCATGCGCGCAATATTGATCCGATTCGCCGTGCCCACGCTTATCGCCGTGAGCATTCTGGCCTTTTTTGGCGTGCCTTACGTCGATCGAATTCTCGCGGAATGGTTTCGCAGCGACGTCGATTTGCGCGCGCAACTCGTCGCGCACTCCATGGAAGGGTCGCTCACGGGTTTTCTCGAGCGCGGCGACAAGAAAGGCCTTGCGAACTACCTCGCCGCCATCACCACGGACGAGCGTCTCATGGCAATCGTGCTTTGCGACGACGGCGCGAAGGCGCTGTTTACTACCGATCGCACACCGACTGAAATCGGATGCTCGGTCCGTCGTAACCTCGGCGACCGCGGCAGCGGCATCGTGAAGCTGGCTGACGGTTCAGTTGAAGTCTCTTCATTCCCGATGGGCAGCGCAAACGGCCGGCCGTTGACCGCGCTCATCGTGCATGACCTGAGTTTCATCGACCGCCGTCAATCCTCCGCGCGCAACTATGTGCTTGCGCTCGCGGGCGTTGCTGCCTCGGTGCTCGCACTGTTCCTTGGATTCGTGTTCTGGTTGTTGATTCGGCGCTGGGTCAACGAGCTGGTAGGTGACATTCGCGGACGGCGGTTTCTGGACGATGCGCGATCGGAGCCCGGATCGCGCCCGCTTCTCACCCAAATACGCCGGGTCCTGCGTGAAGTTGAAACCACCCAGAGACTGGAGATCGACTTTCATGAGAATTGGACGCCGCAGGCGTTGCAACAGGTCGTGCGCGATCACTTGGGAGCTCCGGAAGTCTTCATCGTCTCCAATCGCGAACCGTATATACACAACGTCGGCCCGTCGGGCCCGGTGGTACAGGTTCCAGCGAGCGGCATGGTCACGGCGCTGGAACCCATCATGCGCGCCTGTTCGGGCACGTGGATCGCGCACGGCAGCGGCACTGCGGACCGGCAGGTGGTCGATTCTCACGACAGAGTCCGTGTCCCACCCGAGGACCCCAGCTACTCGCTGCGCCGCGTCTGGCTGAGTGCCGAAGAGGAGGAAGGCTTTTACTACGGCTTTGCGAATGAAGGGGTGTGGCCGCTGTGCCACTTGGCATACGTACGCCCCGCTTTTCGCGAGGCAGATTGGCAGCAGTATCAGGCCGTGAATCGAAAGTTCGCGGATGTCGTGGCCGCGGAATCCCGATCGAAAGACCCTCTGATCCTCGTGCAGGACTATCACTTCGCGTTACTGCCGCGGCTCCTGCGTGAGCGCAAACCCGCGGCGACGATCGCGCTGTTCTGGCACATTCCCTGGCCGAACGCAGAGACGTTTGGCGTCTGCCCATGGAAGCAGCAGATCCTCACGCACATGTTAGCCGCCGATATTCTCGGCTTTCACACCCGTTATCACTGCCAGAATTTCCTCGCGACGGTCGATCGGTTCCTCGAATGCCAGATCGATCACGAGCACATGACCGTGACACTCGGAGGCCGCGTGTGCCGCGTGGTGCCCTATCCGATTTCCATCGAATGGCCCCCGCGCTGGCTGGCAACTCTGCCTGACGTCAAGACTTCGCGCGAAGCAGTGCGCGCGCGGCATGGCATCGGCGGCAGCGTATGTCTGGGGATTGGCGTCGAGCGCTGGGATTTCACCAAGGGTATCGTCGAGCGCTTCCTGGCACTCGAAGCCTTGCTCGACAAGGACCGCGGAACCTGCGGTCGAATCACTCTTCTTCAGGTAGCGGCGCCCACACGCAGCAAGCTGCCCGCTTACCAGGCATTGCAGACGCAGACATTGAGCGAGGCGGCGCGAATCAACGAGAAGTTTGGAACCGAGAACTGGAAGCCGATCGTTCTCATCGATCACCACCAGGAGCCGCGCGCGGTGTTCGAGCTGTTCCGCGCGGCGGATTTCTGCATAGTGAACAGCCTGCACGACGGCATGAACCTCGTGGCGAAGGAGTTTGTCGCCGCGCGCGACGATCAAGACGGTGTACTGATCCTGAGTACTTTCGCGGGGGCATCCCGCGAGCTGCCGGAGGCATTGCTCGTCAATCCGTTCGATGTTTCCGAAACGGCAGTGGCGATGCGCAACGCGATGCAAATGGGTCGCGAAGAGCGGCGCGAGCGCATGAAGCTCATGCGTCGGACCGTGAAAGAGAACAACGTGTACCGCTGGGCCGGCAGGATGCTCATGGACGCGGCCCAGATGCGCCAGCGACAGTCCTTGGCCAAAACGGCGCTTGAACCGTGATGCGTCGCGCATTTGCTCCAGCCTATGGCAGCACTCGCATGGACTTTCTGAAGTTGAAAGTGCTTGTTGCCTTTTGGATCACCTGCACGCTCGCGGTGGCCGCGCCGGCCCCGCCTCCGCAACCTCCTTCGGTCATCTACGGTGAATTGTTCGAAGCCGTGCAGCGCGCGAACATCTTCGCCGACAGCAAGTCCTTTCCCGACGCCATTCCGCAGGTCGCACCAAACGTCATCATGGATGCGTATCGCGCTGAACACCGAAAAGCCGGCTTTGATCTGCGCGCCTTCGTCGCGCAGTACTTCGAGCCGCCCGAGATGCCGGACGCCATTTATAAGAGTGATCGCAACCAGAGTGTCTGCGCGCACATCGACGCGTTATGGCCAGTCCTGACGCGTGGGCCGGATGCGCCTGGAGCCACAGGCTCCTTGTTGCCGCTGCCGTATCGCTACGTGGTGCCAGGCGGGCGCTTCCGTGAAATCTACTACTGGGACTCGTATTTCACCATGCTTGGGCTCGAAGCCTCCGGCCGCCACGATATCGTCGACGCGATGCTGCAGAACTTTGCGTACCTGATCGACACTTACGGACACGTCCCGAATGGCAACCGCACCTACTATCTTTCCCGCTCGCAGCCGCCATTCTTTGCGGCCATGGTCAGACTCGTGGCGAAGCGTGAAGGCCAGGTCTTGTACGCCAAATACCTGCCGCAGCTGACACGCGAGTACAACTACTGGATGGAGGGTCAGGAAAAGCTCACGCCTGGGACAGCACATCGACGCGTCGTGCGGCTGGTCAGCGGCGAAGTGCTCAATCGTTATTGGGATGACCGCGCGGTGCCGCGTGACGAGGCCTACCGCGAAGACGTGGAAACCGCGCGCGCCTCACGCCGAGACGCCGCAGAGGTTTATCGCAACTTGCGCGCCGCCGCGGAAAGCGGCTGGGACTTCAGCTCCCGCTGGCTAGCCGACGGGCGAACGCTGTCGACGATTCGCACCGTTGACTTGTTGCCAGTGGATCTCAACAGCCTCATGTATGACCTCGAAGTTGCCCTCTCACGCGCGTTTTTGGCGGCAGGCGCGGATATCGCAGCACGGAAATATCGCGCAATCGCGGACGAACGGGCCCGAGCGATCCGCAGGATCTTCTGGAACGAAGAGCGGCACATCTTCACTGACTACCTGTGGAAGGAGCGCAAGCTTTCCGACGCCGTGACCGCAGCGGGCACCTATCCGCTGTTTTTCGACATTGCGACACGCGACGACGCCGCGCAGGTAGCGCGCACCGTACGAATGAAGTTGCTGCGGCCTGAAGGCATTGTTCCGACCGCGCTGGTCAGTGGCCAGCAGTGGGATGCGCCTAACGGGTGGCCGCCGCTGCAGTGGATCGCCGTGGAGGGCCTGCGACGTTCTGGCGAGGGTGATCTCGCCGCGGCCATCGCTCGCGGATGGATACGCGAGAACGTCGACGGATTCCGGAGGACCGGAAAACTGGTCGAGAAGTACGACGTGACAGGAAGCGATACAGCAAGAGGCGGCGAATACCCGACCCAAGACGGGTTCGGTTGGACCAACGGAGTGCTGCGCTTGTTGCTCGATGTTTACCCACATTCAGCCGATTGCGCCGAACCCACTGGCTGACGAGCGTAGTTCGCCGTTGGCGCGAAACACCAGGTAGTCGAAAATTCCCGCAACCACCTGGTGTTGGAAAATTTCTGCTTGGCGGGACTGAGCTAAGCGCTTGTCGCGAGTCATCCACTACGTACGCGCGGTCAACGCCTGCGCCTGCCCTTGCATCCGCCAGCGCATTCGGTCTACAGTAGTACTACACTTGTAGAGAAGAAAATGTGATCAGCCGCAAGCCCCGCCTTCCCAAATCGCCTGACCTCGTCTTGAGCGATCTTCAGATCACGCTGATGCGCGTGTTCTGGTCGCGATCAAGCGCGAGCGCAGCCGAGGTTGTCGCGGAGCTGCGGGCAACACGACCGCTTGCGCACACCACGGTGGCCACCCTGCTCTCGCGGCTCGAAAAGCGAGGTCTGCTGCTCGCTATTCGCGAGGGCCGCCAAGTCGCATACCGCGCCGCTGTCTCGCAACAGGATGTGCGGCGCTCAATGGTCTCCGCGCTGCTCGCCGGTCTATTCGACGGCGAAGCGCGCGGCTTGCTGAGTCATCTCGTCGATCAACGACACATTGGCGCGGATGAGCTCGCCGAGATACGCGCTGCGCTGGCACGCAAAGGCCGGTCGTGATCTCACTTTGCTTTCAATGGTTGCTCACCTACCTCTTGCACAGTAGCGTGCTGCTAGCCTGCGCGGCATTGCTTGACTGGCGGCGGAGACTGACGGCACGTGGCATGAGCTCGTCGCTTTGGCGAATAGCGTTGTTCGGGGGGTTCATTAGTGCAACGCTGCAACCGGCGCTCCAGGGCTTATTCACCGATTTTCAGCACGCCGCCGCGCTCGCTTCGCCTCGCATCTTTTCGGCGGATCCTTTCGCTGCCGTGGTGCTGCCGCCTTTGCAGGCAGACGCGATTGACGTCGCACCGCTTCTCATACCGGTCTGGCTTGGCATTGCCTGTAGCAGCGTCGCCTATCTATTTATGCGTTTGGTCCGGGTCATGCGCGAGATAGGCCGAATGCCCATCGTGGCATCGCCTGCCCTCGAGCGCAGTGCGTATCAGCTCGCAGTCCGCGCGCGAATCTCGGCGCCCCAGCTGCGTATCGGGACGCACTTGCAGGCCCCTCTCGTAGCACCCGGACGCGTCATTTGCATTCCCGCTTGGATGCTCGATCAATACGAATTGCCTCGCCTAACAGCCGCGCTTGCTCACGAAATGGGACATCTGCGACGCCATGACAACGAATGGCGGATCGCCAGCCGAGTCGCCGCGCTGGCCGGATGGCTGCAGCCCCTCAATCAACTCGCAACAAAGCGCTTGGATGAATCCGCAGAGCTTGCCTGCGATGCCTGGGCGGCCACCGCAACAGGATTGCGCCGTGAGCTGGCTTGCAGTCTAGAGGATTGCGCCATCCGTCTCGGTTCGTCACAACACGGTTCGGCGCTCACCATCGGAATGGCGGCAACAGGTTTCACGCTGCTCGACCGAGTCACGAAACTACTGGAGGACCCTCCTATGAATACACGACGTCTGCAGCGCGCAGCTGGGTGGTCGAGCGCTGCATTGCTGGCCATCGCCGTGGCCGGATCGTTCATCGTGGTCAGCACTCTTGACGATGATGTGCCACCCCGCTGGCTCGCCGCGAACGGCCTCTATCAATCGCTGCTCAACAGTGCTCAAAGCGTGCATTCCGCGCGTTCTGTCGTCGTTACATCGCCGGAGCAATACGTTTTCATTCGCGTTACGGAAAACTTTTCGTTTGCCGACCAGAATCCTGCGCACGCGCGAGCTGGAACTGCGGTTATTTCTGAGACGCGCGGGGGTGTAACTCGCAGTGTGCGATATGAGCGAGGCGCTAACAGCGAGCTGCGGCGCACTTACAAGATCAATGGTCGCATTCAAGCCCTGGACGTTGAAGGAGAACGGTGGCTCGAGACGATGATGCCGATCGCCGTGCCTGGAACTAGCCGTTCGTAAGAAATTCGGCCGCGGGACACTGCGCATTCCTTTCCAGCGAGGCGCCAACATTCGCGGGTTCATGCCGCGAGATGCAGCTCCGGCTTGAGGCCCGCACGAGTCGCGAGCGTCAGCAACATATCCATGCTGAAGTCTTTCCAAGTGCCCTTGAGCAGCGCCGAGACTCTCGGCTGGGTCACACCCAGACGTTTCGCTGCTTCGACCTGCGTGTAGCCCTTCTCTTGCAGCCGTTCACGTAGTCGCATCATCAGCTGCACGCGCAACGCCATCACACGAGCCTCGGCTTCATCGAATCCCAGATCAACGAAAACGTTGCCGCTGCCGGCGATCACTCGCGTGTCGACGAGGCGGGGATCGCTCTTGTGACGGGGCTTACGGGTGGTGCTCTTCATGGCTTCACTCCTGGAATCAGTTTGTACCGCCGCCTC
>DASTTJ010000136.1:0-8924 GCA_035760205.1 Steroidobacteraceae bacterium
TAGATGGCGCTGCCGATGCCGAGCAGGATGATGAGATGGATGGCGGCGGAGATGGTGAGGGCGGTGCTGACATCGCGGTTCGGACGAAACGCGGTCCAACACCTTGCCGACGCCCGACGCACGGTGAGCGTTGCCTCTCGATACGCGTTCGCGTACACGGGCGTTAACACCCGAGACCTCCGAGAATTCTCCCTGTGGCCGATCTTGCTCCGTTCGCGCGATCAGGTCACGGACTTTGCGCGGACTTCGGTGCTGGCTTTTGGGCGCTCGGATCCCCTGTGGGCGGCGGAGCGCGGTCGACCGCCGCCGGCGGCCCCAGGATCTCGGTGAATATCGGCTTCAGTGCGTCGGCCCAGACCTGGTACGCCTTCACCGTCAGGTGCAGGCCGTCGTTGGCCATGCCGGGACGCAACCGATTGTCTGGAAACGCCAGTTGTTCATTGATGTTTATGTAACGTACGGCCTTGCCGTCGGCGAGCCGCCCGATCTGCCGGTTGGCCTGGTTGATGACGGGCATGACCGCGATGTTGTCATTGCGAGGCGTGATGCCAGTGACCACCACCGTGGCATTCGGGACGCGCTGCCGGATTTCTCTGACAACCGCGGCGACTCCGCGCGCCACTTCGTCGGCGCGCTCGCGGGAGTCTCCGAGAGGCGTCGCGCTGCCGACATTGTTAGTGCCGGCCATGATCACGACGACCTTCGGGTTGAGGCCGTCGAGCTCGCCGTTCTTGAGCCGCCACAACATGTGTTGCGTCTGATCCGCGCCCCAGCCGAAGTTCGCGGCATTCCATCCCTGAAAACTTGCGCGCCAGTGGGCCAGCAGGTCCTGGTACTGCGGGTCGCTTGCGCCCCAGCGCCGGGTGATCGAATCGCCCACGAAGTACACGTCGATCTGCCCGGCCTTGCGCTTGGCCAGCAATTCTTCGTGTGCGAGCTTCGAGTTGGCGTCCGTGCGCGCGGCGGCCACATCCGAAGGCTCGAACGGAGAACGGCCCGCCGCCAGGGCGCTCATCCAGGCGGCCGACGCTCGGGTCCACGGCATGGACTGTTCGGGCGTCGCCAGATGGTTGTGCGGTGAGTCGGTCATGGGCGCCGCTTTCTTCGGTCCCTTGAGTTGGTTGAACGCCGCCCAGATGCCGACGGGCGGAGTGGCGGTATCGATGAATCCCATCGAGACCAGCGAGGGCACTTTGATTCGCGCGGCGCAGTTCACCGTGTCGAAGTACTCCGCCGTCTTCAATACCTGGGGGTCGTTCACATCCCAGAACGGATAACCGGTCTTGCGGCCATGCGCGGTGCCGTTGGCGTCGGCGCCCGCAGGCACGTTGATGAGCATGGCGCTGACTTTGGGGTGCAGGCCGGCGGCGCAGAGACTTTGCTGGCCACCCATGCTCGTGCCCATGACCACCAGCGTCTTGCCATCCCAGTCGGGGCGGCTTGCCAGGTAGTCCACTGCGCGGACATCGGCCAGGTACATATATAAGAAGTAGTTCTTGTCGCGTTTGCGGGTCTCGATGGAGTTGTAGTTCTTGAGCTCCGGCGGCAACGCCTCGTAGTACTCCGGAGGTTGATCGGGCATGACGTCATGCGGTTCGATGTTCACGGCCAGCCAGCCTTCGGCGGCACGGTCCGTGACCCACGATTTATGCAGCGGGTAGGGCGGGCTGGCCCATTGCAGGATGATGAGACCCGGGTATTTCTTTGCGCCTGGTTTTGTTCCGGGTGGGTCGAGCGGTTTTGCCACCTGGCCCCAGACGTGTTTTCCGTCCAGGTGGTTCATCTTGAGGATGGCGAAGTCCACGCCGTCCTTGTCGCTGGGTTTTGGCGTGAGCTGCGGCGAGGCCTTCACCTTGCGCAACGCCTTGAGCTTCGCGGCCCAGAACGCGTCGAAATCCGCAGGCGCCGGAATGGCGGGAGCAATTTTTTCAGGCGCCACCGCCGCACCCAGTGCTTTCGGCTTGGCGCCGGGCGTGTTCTGCGTGACCTCGACGTACACCATGCCGGGCTCGTCGAGTTTCGCTTCGATCTTCGTCGGGTAACCCGGAGTGATGATGCCGCGCCCGATCTCGTCGAGATTGTTCTTGCGGATCACGTAGCTCACGGTGGGTGAGTTCCACGGCAAGGTGACGTTCCAGCCGGCGGTCTCACCGAGCGCATAGATGCCCGAAGGCTGGTAAGGCACGTAGAGCGGTCCGGCCGCTTCGTCGGCCAGCGCCGCGGCACACAGGAACAGAGCCGCGAACAGCGGCGCACGTGTAGACCTCATGAATCCCCCTCGATGAGTTTTACGCAGCAATAGGCGGCGTCGCGATCTTCTGCGCCTTGAGTACGAGCTCCGCGGCGAGCAGCGCCTGGTCCTGGTCTTGCGCAACCTGCGTGCGGTTGACGATATCGGCGACGAACTGCGGGCCGAAAGGCAACTGCACGTTCTTGCAGTCGATGTAACGCGCCTGTTTCTTGTCGACGATGTACATGTGGTTGCCGCCTTCGAGTCCCGAGGCGACATTGATGTACTTGCGCAGCTCGATGTAACCCTCGGTGCCGAGTACGAAAAGACGTCCATCACCCCAGGTGGCGAGACCATCCGGCGTGTACCAGTCCACGCGCACGTATCCCGTGCCGCCGTTGCCCGACATCACCATGTCGCCGAAGTCTTCGAACTTTGGAAACTGCGGAAAGGCAACGTTGCCGGTCTGCGCCGCGATCACCTTGGCCTTCGTGCTGTTGGTGTAATAGAGGAATTGATCGGCCTGGTGCGAGCCGATGTCGCAGAGGATGCCGCCGTAACGCTCCTTGTCGAAGAACCAGGCGGGCCGGCTGGGAATGTTCATGCGATGCGGGCCAAGATTGACGGTCTGCACCACGCGGCCGATCGCGCCTTGTTTGATGAGCTCACCGGCGTACACCGCGGAGCGCACTTCGAGGCGCTCGGAATACATGATGGCGAACTTGCGCCCGGTTTCCTTCACGGTCTTGCGCACGTCGGCGAGCTGCTTGAGTGTGGTGATGCCGGGTTTATCGGCGAGGTAGTCCTTGTCCGCCTTCATGACGCGGACGCCGAGCGGTGCGCGTAGATCCGGGATTGATGCTCCAGCGACCAACTGAATCGACTTGTCGTTGAGGATCTCGTCTTCGCTCGCGAGCTTCACGCCCGGGTATTTCTTGTTGAAGTCGGCGATCTGCGCGGGGTCGGTGGCGTGGAATGCCACCAGCGTGCCGCCGCCGCGTTGGAGCGCCGAAATCATGCCAAAGATATGCGCGTGGTCGAGGCCGATGGCGGCGAACTTGATCGAATGCGTCGGCTTGATTTCAGGCTGAGACGTGTTGGCGGGGTCGACGGTGAAGGCGCCGGAACCCTGCGCGAATGCCGCCGGTGCAATCGCTGAAAACATCCCAGCGAGGCCGGCCTTCTGCAGGAACTCGCGTCGATCTTTGCCGCTCATGCCGGAACCCCTTCGGTAGTGCGGCCGCAAAGATACCGCGTCGTCCCGAAGTTGGCACGGAAATGGAAATGGGGACATTCCTCATTTAGTTGTAACAATCACTTGGCCAGCACGCTGCCCAAGTGATTGTTACAACTAAATGAGGAATGTCCCCATTTATCCTGGCGTCAGCCCTTGCTGACCATGCGCCACACCGCAATAGCGCTGAACAGCACCGTGAAACCCACAAGCGCGGCGATGCTCATCTGCGCGGGCATGAACTGAAACTTGGTCACGTCGGCGGCGTGCATGGCGAGCTGGCCGACGTGGAACTGCGGCCATATGGGCGCCTGCCAGTGCATGGACTGCGGCAGCGGGAAGAACATGCCGGAAAGATAGCAACCGGGTAGATAGAACAGATTGGCATAACCCGGCGCCGCGCTGCCGCGCACCAGCGCGCCCACCATAAGTCCCATGGCGCAGAACGGAATGGAGCAGGCGATCAGGACCAGGCTCATCGCGAATATTTGCGAAGGTTCGAGCGCGATCTTGCCGCTGAGCAGCGCCAGGAGGGCTATGGGTGCGTACGACAATACGCCGAAGCCGACGCCGCACACGATCTTCGCCACCAGCCATCCGGCGACCGGCGCCGGCTGCGCGCGCTTGAGCCGCAGCAAGCCCATCTCGCGTTCCATCGCGAGCGTCGCGCCAATGCCGAACAACGCGGGCATTGTGGCGCCCATTATCGAAAAGGCCGAGAACAGGAAGATGCCAATGCTGGGGTCACGGTCGATGGCATCGGCCGTGACGACCATGGTGAACAGGGCATACAGCGCCACCGGCATCAACAGGACGGGAATGGCAAGGCCGGGATTGCGCACGGTGCGCAACGCTTCACAGCGAATTTCCTGCAGATAGGCGCCGAGCGCGCGGTTCGCGGCGCGCGGGGCCACTGAAAGTGTATTGAGAACCTGGGTATTCATGCGGCCTCGCGGGTCAGTTCGTTGAAAGCTTCGTTGAGTCCTGCCTGTCGCACTTCGAGGCGGGCCAGTGTGGCATCCGCGGCCAGCAGCCGCCGCACCACGCCTTCAGCATCGGTGGTTGCGATATGCAGGCGGCCTTGTTCGCGGCGAACTTCAGTGACGCCGGGCCACGAATGCACGTCAGCGGCGACAAGCTGTGTCTCACAGCTGATTTGCCGGCAGGCGACCAGCGCGCGCATTTCATCCACACTCCCGGTGGCGATCACGCGGCCCTTGTTGATCACGATCACTCTGTGCGCGAGCGCTTCGGCCTCTTCGAGGTAGTGAGTGGTGAGCACGATCGAACAGCCGCTGGCGAGCAGCGAACGTATGCTTTCCCACATGGCGGCACGCGCCTGGATGTCGAGCCCGACGGTGGGTTCATCGAGAAACAAGACGCGCGGCTGTCCGCAGATGGCCACCGCGAACTGCGCCTGGCGTTTCTGGCCGCCGGAAAGTTTGCCGTAGAGCCGGTCAGCAATGTTCGTGACACCGGCGCGGCGCAGGGTCTCTTCCACCGGCAATGGGTCGTCGTAGTAGCTAGCGGCCAACGCCAACAGCTCACGTACGCGCAGCTCCTTGGGCAGCTCTACGTCCTGCATCATGACGCCGAGACCGCGGCGGGATTCCAGCTGCTGCGGCGAGCCGCCGAGCAGCGTGGCTTCGCCCGCGTCGGGTTCGGCAAGACCCAGCCATAGCGAGATGGCAGTGGACTTGCCAGCGCCATTGGGGCCGAGCACGGCCAGCAGTTCTCCTTGCCGCACCTCGATATCAATGTTCGCCAGCGCCGTGACAGAGCCAAAACGCTTGGTAACACCACGAAGCTGCGCCACCGTTGCACCACCAGACGGTGTCTTCGGCGCGGGTGAGAGGGGCGAGGGAGCCGCGGGCGGAGCCGGGTCGGGCTTGCGGCCCCATACCCGGTGCTTGCGGCCATTGAGCAACTTCCCAATGAAGGTCGGGCGCACCAGGTAGTGGTAGCTCAGGAACAGCAGCGCGAAGCTCGCGATCAGGATGAAGGGATATTTCATGCTCCAGTGCAGCGGCCAGTGGCCCACCCACACCTGTAATCCCGCCACCACCGGCAGGTGAGCGAGATAGATCCAGTAGGAAGCGTCGGCGATGTAACGTCGTGCGGCGCTGTAGTTGGACAAGAAACGCAGTGCGGCACCGGTGAGGCCGAGGACCCAGCCCCAGAGGGCCACGCCGAACACCAGCGCGAACAACGTCTTGGTAAGCCCGGGCTGCGCCATCGGTTGGGCGTGCATCGTGTGCAGCAACCAGCCAGTGGCGATCACGGCCAACACGAGATGTTGAAACCAGCGCTGCTGAATGGCGCTCAGCGACTCCTTCGAGCGATGGACCAGCCAGCCGAACACGAATGCGGTGCCAAAGCCCACCGAGGCCGGAATCTGCGGAATCAGAGACTGGTCGGGGGTCGGGATTCCCTGCCAGTAGAACCAGAAACCCAGTGACATCAGCGCCCCCGCCAGCGGGATTCCGAGCGTGAATACCGCGACGAGCGATCGGATCGACCCACTAACCAGTTTGTCGACGAGGTTGCGCAGTTTCTGCGCGGGATCGAGGCGGGCAATGATGCTGCGAATGGCCAGCACGGCAACGTACGTCAACAACAGCTGATACAGGAACCACAGATGCGTGAGCGGAAAGGCTCCCGG
This sequence comes from Steroidobacteraceae bacterium, assembly GCA_035760205.1. Lineage (GTDB taxonomy): Bacteria > Pseudomonadota > Gammaproteobacteria > Steroidobacterales > Steroidobacteraceae > CADEED01. The sequence goes on from DASTTJ010000136.1 coordinate 6,127, forward strand.
CGTCTTGGGCATTTCCGGCATCGTCGGCGCTACGCCACCCAACACTTTGGTGATGCCGGTAATCCAGATGTAGCCAATGAGCGGGAACAACACGACCCAGCCGGCGATCAGCGGCACGGCGATGCGTTGGCCGCGGTTGGCCCAGAACGCGCTGGCGCCAAGCTTGTGATAGAGCAGGCGTCCGAAGTAGCCCGCGATGAAGAAGAACAACGACATGCGGAAAATGTGCGTGACGAACGCGGCGTCGCTCAGGAACTGACTGGGCGAATTGTCGTTCATGGCCCAGATGCCGGGCGGCCAGCCGGGCATGAACGACAGTGCCGCGTGGAACGCGACGCCTAACAAGAGGGCGAAGCCACGCACCGCATCGAGCGCGTGCAGGCGTTGATCGGGTGAGTTGTTGTTCATTGCAGGCATCCTTCAGATGAAATCGCGACGGCGTGCCGCCACGAAGTAAGGTAGAGAGAGGGTGACCACCAGCGTAGCGAGCTCGATGGCCAGAACAGTCCAGAAAGTGGAGTTCCACACGGGTACAGGCGAGCGCAGGTGCTCGTGCAGCGAGGGCATGGCGCCAACCAGGAAGATGAACAACGTGATGCTCGTGTTGTGCACGATCATCAGGAACGTCGTGAAGCCGTCGGCGGCGTTGTGCAGGGCGCCGGACAGCACCACCGAAAAATTCGCCAGCATGAATCCGCACAGCAGCACGGCGAAGGGCAGCAATCCATCCGGCAGATTGGGCATCACGAGGACGAGCCCGATCGCTCCAGCCGTCAGCAGGCTCCAGGGAACCAGGAAGCAGAGCAGAAGGCCGAGGACCTTGATGCGCACGTAGTCTCCGGATGACAAAGGCAGACTCAGGACGAATTGCAATGCGCGCTCCTTGCGCTCGGTGCTGACGCTGAACATCACCAGCATCGCGCTGAACGCGACGATGGCGGTCAGCCACAGGAGCATGCCGATGTTGAATCGCATGGCGCCTTCCGCTGCGATGATCAGGCCTGCGATCCCCGCAAGCGTCGAACCCCCGATGAGCCAGCGGTTCAGGTAGAAATCCCTCTCGATGAGTTTGCGTGCGAGCATGTTCATTGGCCGCGCAGCTCCCGGTGATACATGACGTTCGCGACGAAAATCTCCTCGAGGCTCATGCGCTGTACCTGGCGCACGCCATTGCCGAGGAACGCGAGCAGGTCCTCGGAGTAACGATTGGTGGTGATCGTCACGAACTGTCCATCGTCAACGCGGCTGACGATATGAGGCAGGTCCGGCAGCGTGGCTCCCGCGGGAAGCTGCAGCTGGACGCGCCGCCAGCGTTCGAGGAAATCTTCCTTGTCGCTGCTGTCGACCATGCGCCCTCGATCGATGAACGTGATGCGATCAGAGATACGCTCCACGTCCACGGTGTTGTGCGAGGAGAACAGGATCGATCGATCCTCGTGACGCAGCACGTCCATGAACTCGGTGAGCAATTCGTGTCGAGCCACCGGATCGAGGCCGGAGGTGGGCTCGTCGAGGATCAGCAGGCGCGGGCGGCGGGCGAGGGCGAGGAGCAGCACCGCCTTGACGTGCTCACCGCTCGAAAGGCTGCGCACGTTCTGTTCAGGTCGGAGATTGAATCGCTTGACCAGCGTCTTCGCGTACTGTGCGTCCCAACCTGGGTAGATAGAGGATACGAACTTCATGTGCCAGCCGAAGGTGGCGTGACCAAACAGCCGCATCTGGTCGGATACGAACCCGATGTCGCGCTTGGCCAGTGCCTGGGCTTCTGGCATGGCGTGGCCGAGCACGCGGATTTCACCGGCATCGGGCGTGAGCAGTCCGGTCATCAGGTGAATCGTGGTGCTCTTGCCGGCGCCATTGGGACCCACGAAACCCATGATCTGACCGGGTTCGAGGTCGAGTGACAGATCTTCGAGCGTGAAGAAGCGGAACGCCTTCCGGACATTGCGCATCTCGATGAGTTTGGTCTGGGTCATTTCCTGTCCAAGTTGCGGAGGGCGCGGCGCAGGCGCGTCGCGAGTTCTTCTTCTGTGAGGCCAAGCTGCTGACCGATGCCGGCGGCGGCGGCCAGGTGTTCGTCGAGCTTTTCTTCCTGCAGCTCACCGGCAAGGCCATTCACGTCGGCCACGAACGAGCCTTTTCCATGGCGCGTGACGATCACGCCCTCGCTTTCGAGGTCGAGGTAGGCGCGCTTGATGGTGATGACGCTGACGCTGAGGGCCGCTGCAAGTGCGCGAATTGACGGCAATTCCTTGCCCGACGGCCAGTCGCCGGCGACGATGCGCGCCCGTATCTGCTCCATGATTTGCAGATACATGGGCCGGGCGTCGGTCTGGGAGATGTTTATGCCGCTGTACATACTGTGTATACAGTGTATACTCAGTTCCGAATCGAACACCAGCCCCCTCGTGAAATATTTTTCGCAGGGCGGGGCGGGTAGTTAGTCCTGGCTCCGGTGTGCCGATGCCCATGGAACCGCGGTAGCATGCGGCCATGACTCACACTCTATTGACCTACCGCGGCACCGTGCACTCGTGGCACTGCGATCACATGGGCCACATGAACGTCATGTGGTACGTGGGCAAGTTCGACGAAGCCACATGGAACCTGGCCGCGATGATGGGCATGACGGCCCAGTACCTGAAGGACGCGAAGCGCGGCATGGCGGCCGTGGATCAACGCATTGCCTATCGTCGCGAAGCGCTGCCCGGCGACGTGGTCACGATCCGCACGGCGATCATCGAGGTGCGGCAGAAGAGCGTGCGCTTCGTGCACGAGATGCGGCGTGGGGATCTCGG
>DASTTJ010000137.1:0-6061 GCA_035760205.1 Steroidobacteraceae bacterium
TGTCTCGTCGGTGTTTCGGATGGCACCGAGTTTCGCAGCCATCGAATTGCAGGAGCCATTCACGAGCGTGGTCGTCCGCCAGGATGGCTCGCTGAACCTCGCGGATCTCGCGCGGCCGTTCGCGACCTCGGCCAAGCCTTCGGCCGCGCCCGAAGAACCGTTGAAGTTGTTCATCGAGCGATTGGGGGTGAGAGCCGGGCGAATCGACTTCGAAGACCGTGCGCGCGCCACGGCGTTTCAAACGCGACTCGCCCCCATCGCATTTGAGCTGCGCGACTTCGCGACCACGGGCGAGGCGGGCAATGCCTATTCGTTGCGCGCCGCTTCGGTGAATGACGAGCGATTCTCCTGGGATGGCACCTTCGAGCCCTCGCCATTCACTTCGCGCGGCCAGTTTGCCGTTGCCAACCTGCGCGCCACCACGCTGTGGTCCTATCTGCGCGACGCACTGCCGGTCGAGCTCACCGCCGGCATGATCAATCTTTCGGGTGGCTACGAGTTCGAGGCGCGGGAGTCCGGCCTCAAGCTGAACGTCAGCAACGTCACCGCGACGGATCTGATGCTGCACAGCCCGGGTCAACCCGTGGACGACGTGAAATTTGCAAACCTTTCGATCACGAATACGCGTTTCGACCTGCGTCAGCGGCGCGTCGACGTCGAGAAGATGAGCCTGGCGGGTGCTGCGCTGCGTGCGCGGCGTGATGCGCAAGGAAACATCAATCTGCTGGCGATGCGCGGCGCGGATGCGCCGCCGCAGTCGACGACACCCGCACCGGCACCTGATTCAGCGGAGTCAGGGCCTGCATGGGTCTTGAACGCGCCGGACATCGCCATCGAAGGCGCCAGCGTGGACGTTGAGGACGGGCTCGTGAACCCTGCCGCGACCTTCAAACTCGCGCCGATCGACCTTAGAGTCAGCGGCTTCAGCAATGCACCGGGCGCCCAAGTGCAGCTCGAGGCGAACGTCGGCATCGACGGCAACTCCAGGCTCGCAGCCAAAGGACAGGTGGCCCTGGACACCACAGCCCTCTCGGCGCATGTGGACATCACCGATTTCAAGCTGGCCTCTATCCAGCCATATCTCGGCGCCTATACGCAGATGACGTTGTCGAGCGGTGCGCTCACTGCCGCACTCGATCTCAAGCGCGATGCGTTGGGCGCGCTGAACGTCGCCGGCAATGTGGATGTGACGAAGCTGCACACCATCGATAACGCGCTGAAGCAGGAATTCATCACCTGGGACCGCCTGCGTTTATCCGGAATCGAATACTCCCCGGAACCCGCGCGTCTGCGCATCGCGACCGTGGCTGCCAACGCGCCCTACGTGAGGCTGATCATCGCGCCAGACCAGTCCATCAACATCAGCAAAGTGTTGAGCGCGCCCGGTGGCGGCACGCCGGCGCCGATCCAGACAGTGAACACCGGGAAATCCTCGGGCGCTGCGACCCCGCCATCGATGCGCGTCAACATTGGAGCGGTGCGCATCGTCAATGGCGCGGCCAATTTCGCGGACTTCTGGATCCAGCCTAACTACGCCGTCAACCTGCAGAACATGAACGGCAGCATTCTCGGGTTGTCCTCGGATCCCAAATCGCGCGCCAAGGTGAATTTCGAAGGCAAGGTGGATCGTTACGCGCCGGCGAACATTTCCGGCGACATCAACCTGCTGTCCGCGGCCCTCTACACGGATCTCAAGGTCAGCTTCAAAGGCGTCGAGATGACTTCCGTGACGCCATACTCCGGCCGCTTCGCGGGCTACAAGATCGAGAAGGGCAAGCTGTCGATCGACGTCGCGTATCTGGTGGAGGATCGCACGCTGACGGCCAGGCAGCGCTTCGTCATCGATCAGCTCGAGCTCGGCGAACGCGTCGAGAGTGAAGACGCGGTGCGGCTGCCGCTCAAGCTCGCGGTGGCGCTGCTCAAGGATCGCAACGGCGTCATCGACATCGAACTCCCCATGACGGGCAGCCTCGACGATCCCCAATTCCGCATGGGGCCGCTCATCTGGAAGGCTTTCGTGGGTCTCATCGGCAAGGCCGCCACCGCGCCGTTCAAACTACTTGGCAGCCTGTTCGGCGGCGGCGAGGAAATGAACATCATCGAGTTCGAGGCCGGCAGCGCCGCGCTCGACCCGGCGGCGCAGGAGAAGCTTGCGTCCATCACCAGGGCGCTGACCGAGCGGCCAGGCCTGCAGTTGGAAGTGCCAACGACGTATTCGCCGGAGGCCGATGGCGCAATCATCGTCGCAAGCAGGCTCGAGGCTCTGCTGCGTTCGCTGCCAAAAGCGGACGAACTGGTACTGGCCGATCCGGCGCGGCGCTTCGAGTTGTTGGCAAAGCAGTATCAGGCGGACTATGGCGCGCGCACCGCGTTGCCGCCGGTTGCCCTGGCGCTCAACGCTTCAAAGAAGGGCGATCGCACTTCGGGCGGGTTCGAGGCCGCGAACCAGGAACTGGAACGGGCGATCGCGCAGAAGCACGCAGTGACCGAAGTCGATCTGGAACAGCTGGGTCAATCGCGCGCGCGCGCAATTCAGGAGGCGTTGCTGGGACCCGGCACCATCGACCCGGCGCGCGTTTTCATCATGGGCGCGAATGTCGCGTCGTCCACGGAGAACAAAAAAGTCCGGCTCGAGCTCGGCCTGAAGTAGCGGGGCGCGATCGCGCCCCGCGGAAGATCAGGGGCGTTGCAGGAAAGACCGCTCCGCTTTCTTGGCCTTTTTCGCTGCACGCTTCTCGTCGAAGGACTTCGCGGCCTTTTTCTTCGTGCTCTTCTTCTGGTCCATTCCCTTGCTCATAGCAGCGCTCCTGGGGGTAAAAGGTGGCGCGAGATTAGCATATGTCGCAAGCCTAACTTCGCGCCAGGATTCCCGGCAGATCGAGCTCGTGCCGGCGCGCGGTGTCGAGCGCGATCTCATAACCCGCATCCGCGTGGCGCATCACGCCCGTTGCCGGGTCATTCCACAACACTCGCGCAATACGTCTGGCGGCGGCTTCCGTCCCGTCGCAAACAATGGCGACGCCGGCATGTTGTGAAAAGCCCATGCCGACGCCACCGCCGTGGTGAATGGAAACCCAGGTGGCGCCGGACGCGGTGTTCAACAGGGCGTTGAGCAACGGCCAGTCGGATACCGCATCCGAGCCGTCGCGCATGGCTTCGGTCTCGCGGTTGGGAGAGGCGACCGAGCCTGAATCCAGGTGATCGCGGCCGATGACCACGGGTGCTTTCAGTTCACCGCTGGCCACCATCTCGTTGAAGGCGAGGCCCAGCCGGTGCCGGTCGCCGAGACCCACCCAGCAGATGCGCGCGGGCAGGCCCTGGAACTGGATCCGCTCGCGCGCCATGTCGAGCCAATGGTGCAGGTGCGCATCATCAGGCAGAAGTTGTTTGACCTTCGCATCGGTGCGCGCGATGTCTTCAGGATCGCCGGACAGCGCCACCCAGCGAAAGGGTCCCACGCCTCGGCAAAAAAGCGGGCGGATGTAGGCCGGCACGAATCCCGGGAAGTCGAACGCGTTCTTGACGCCTTCTTCCAGCGCCACCTGGCGGATGTTGTTGCCGTAGTCGACTGTCGGTACGCCGGCGTTGTGGAAATCGAGCATGGAGTGCACGTGTGATGCCATCGATGCCCTGGCGGCCGCGCTCACCGTGGCCGGGTCGGTGAGTCGCGTCGCCTGCCATTTCTCCACGGTCCAGCCGATGGGTAGATAGCCGTTGACGGGATCGTGAGCCGAAGTCTGATCCGTCAGCAGATCCGGCCGCACGCCTCGGCGGAAAAGTTCGGGCAGAACCTCGCCGGCATTGCCGAGCAGGCCGACGGAGATGGGGCGTTTTTCTTCGCACGAGCGCCCGATCAGCCCGAGCGCTTCGTCGATGTCTTCCGTGGCGTGATCGAGGTAGCCGGACTTCAGGCGCATATCGATGCGCGACCGCTGGCACTCGATGGCGAGGCACGACGCGCCGGCCATGACCGACGCCAGCGGCTGGGCACCCCCCATGCCGCCCAATCCGGCGGTGAGCAGCCACTTGCCGGCGAGACTGCCACCGTGGTGCTGCCGCCCCATCTCGACGAAGGTTTCGTAGGTGCCCTGCACGATGCCCTGCGAACCGATGTAGATCCACGAGCCGGCCGTCATCTGGCCGTACATCATGAGTCCCTTGCGATCGAGTTCGTTGAAATGTTCCCAGGTGCTCCATCGGGGCACGAGGTTGGAGTTGGCTAACAACACGCGTGGGGCGTCTGCATGTGTTGCAAACACGCCCACAGGTTTGCCGGACTGGATCAGCAGCGTCTGATCGGCCTCGAGCCGCTTCAAAGTTGCAACGATGCGGTCGTAGCTCTCCCAGTCTCGCGCGGCGCGGCCGATGCCGCCGTACACCACGAGTTCCTCCGGCCGTTCGGCCACCGCCGGGTCGAGATTGTTCATGAGCATGCGAAGCGGCGCTTCGGTCAGCCAGCTTTTCGCCGACAACGTGGTGCCGGTGGCAGCGCGGATGACGCGACCAGGAGACAGGCGAGGGTCGACAACAGTCATGCGGATTTACCGGCCGCGAAAGCGGCGCAGGTATCCAGGATATCGCGCAGCGCGACCCGAAGCGTGGCCGCGTGCGCGTCTTCGAGCGGTGCCGGCCAGTTGGTTTCGTTCAGCGCTTCTGTGGGCTCGTGCAGATAGCCACGCATGGCAAGCTCCATTTGTACGGTATGTATTCCATTTTCCGGCTTGCCGTAGTGCCGCGTGATCCAGCCACCGCGGAAGCGGCCGTTGGTCACGTGGTCGTACGAGGAAGCAACACAGATCTTCTCGATGGACGACACCAATGTTGCATCGCAGGTGGCGCCGTTGTTCGTGCCGATGTTGAACTGCGGCAACGCTCCTTCGAACAGTCGCGGCATGTGCGAGCGGATGGAGTGCGCGTCGAACAGCACCACGCGCGCGTGCCGGGCGCGCAGTCGCTGCAACTCGGAGGCGAGAGCACGGTGATAAGGGTCGAAGTACGCGATGCGTCGCCGCGCAATCTCCGCCGCGTCGGGTTCGCTGCCCGTCGCGTACAGCGGCTCGCCGTCGAAGGTGTCGATCGGACACAATGCGGTGGTGGCCTGACCGGGATACATCGAAGCTCCCGACGGGTCGCGATTCACGTCGATCACGGTGCGCGACAGTGCGGTGCGAATCGTCGTTGCGCCCATTTCATGCGCAAAGTCATAGAGCACGTCGACCCAATAGTCGGCGTCTTTTCGCGCCAGCCAGGGCGAGACGAGACGGGCTTCGATGTCCGCCGGAATCTCGGTGCCCGTGTGCGGAAAGCTGACGATGAGCGGCACGTCGCCATGATGGACGGCCAGCCATTCGTGATGCGCGGCGGTGCTCATTCGCCTCGCCATATGCGCGCGTGCAGCGGATTGCGTCCCATGGCGCAAACCAGTTCCGCCGGGGTTTCGAGATTCCAGATTGCCAGGTCACATTGTTTGTCCGTTTCGATCGTGCCCACGCGGCGCGCGAGCCCCAGGGCTTGAGCCGCCGCGCGTGTGACGCCGATGAGGCACTCGTCGACCGTCATGCGAAACAACGTCGCCGCCATGTTCATGGCCATGAGGATCGACGTGAGCGGCGAGGTGCCGGGATTGCAGTCCGTGGCGATCGCCATCGCGACGCCATGCCGGCGCAGCAGTTCGATCGGCGGCACGCGGGTTTCGCGCAGGAAGTAGAAGGCGCCGGGCAACAGCACCGCCGTGGTGTGTGCTTCGCCCATGGCTTCAATGCCTTGCTCGTCTGCGTATTCGAGATGATCCGCGGACAGCGCGCGAAACGCGGACGCCATGGCGGCGCCGTGCATGTTCGAAAGCTGTTCGGCGTGCAGCTTCACGCGCAGACCCTGAAGATTCGCGGCATTGAAAACACGTTTGGTCTGCTCGAGTGAAAAACCGATGTGTTCGCAAAACGCATCCACCGCATCGACCAGGCCTTCATCGATGAGCGCGGGCAGCATTCTTCCGCAGATCTCGGTGATGTAGTCGTCGGCGCGGCCGGCAAATTCGGGTGGCAGCGCGTGCGCGCCGAGA
>DASTTJ010000138.1:0-15816 GCA_035760205.1 Steroidobacteraceae bacterium
TGGGTCGTCACGATGTAGATAGGCTTGCCGGCGCCCACCTTGGCCACTTCACGCAGCACGGTTTCGCCGTTGCGGGTGCCCATACCGGTGTCGATGACCAGCACGGCTTTTTTGCCGACGACGATCCCGACATTGGGAACGAGTGACGCGCCGCCGTCGGGTATTACCCAGACGTGGCTCGTGAGTTTCACGGTGACGCCTTCGCGCACCAGAGAGGGCGGGGCGGTCGTGACCGCTGGTTGGGCAAGGGTGGGAGCCGCGACCAACAGGGACAACAGCAACGCGACCTTGCGCATGACTTCACTCCTTTGGCGGCATAACGAGGTTTTCGGCGGGCAATGTATCCGGAATCAGACCGAGCTGCCGCATCATGGCGAGGTCGTCGGCGATCACCTGGTGCCAGACGATCCTGCCGTCTTTGAGCCTCCACCAGTGCGCCCGCAGGATTTCGAAGCGTTTTCCCGTGGGGCGCGCGCCGCGCAGCATGCCGCCATAGATTTCCGTTTGGGCGACGCCCTTGTGCGTACCCGAAGTTCTCAGCAGGACGATCACGAGGTCGCCCGCGGCCGTGGTCTCGATCGCCTCGGAGCGCAGATCGGGAAAGGTCCTGTACAGGTCTTCAAGTTGCCCGCGAATCTCGTCCGGCGTCACCGCGTGGCCGTTATTGATTGCGCCCGGGGACCATAGTGCCGCCTGCTGGGCGTAATCGCGCTGGCGGCCGAATTCGCCGTAGCGCTTGAGTACCTCGAGGTTGCGGGCGGCGTCTTCGGGTGGCGGGATTGCGCTTTGCGCAATCCGGGAACCGAGGAGCAGGGCCAGGAGGATGAAGCGCATGAAAATGTTCTCCTCATGTGAAAACGCCCAGCGGTGCTGGGCGTTTCGTCGAGGTGCGTCCCCTTTTGCTAGCAAATGGGGAGTGTCCCCATTTACTCGTCGTCGTCGTCATCCTCATCGTCGTCTTCGACACGCGAGCTGCGCACGGCCGCGCCACCCTTGCCACCCTGCACGGGCACGACAACCGGGCGCGTCTTCATCTTGGGACGGGCGTTGAACACCACAATGGTCTTGCCGGTGGCGCGCAGAAGACCCTGGTCTTCCAGCACCTTCAGCACGCGGCCCGCCATTTCACGGGAGCATCCGACCAGGCGCGACAGCTCCTGGCGGGACACCTTGATCTGCATACCTTCCGGATGCGTCATGGCATCCGGTTCGCCGCACAGGTCCATGATGGCGTGAGCCACACGTCCAGTGACATCGACAAAGGCGAGATCGGACAGTTTGCGGTTGGTGCGATCGAGGCGCGTCGCAAGCTGCGTGGCAAGTTCGAACACCAGTCCGGGACTCTCCGCCGCGATCTGGCGGAAACGCGGATACGTCATTTCCGCGAGTTCGCAATGATTACGTGTGCGCACCCAGGCGCTGCGTAATGGCGATTCGTGGAACAGACCCATCTCGCCAAAGAACTGACCTTTGTTGAGATAGGCGAGGACCATTTCGTTGCCTTCCTCGTCTTCCACCATCACTTCGACCGAGCCGCTGATGATGTAGTAGAGGACGTCGGGCAGGTCGCCCGCGTGGATCACAACCGTTTTTGACGGAACTGTGCGAATGCGGCAGTAACTCAAAAAGCGGTTGATTGCCGGAATGTCGCTGAGGGGTTTGACCGCCTCTTCCATCTGACTCTCCCTTACTGCTTGCATTTATCGCCCCTGCCTTCGCATTAAGTCTTATGACATAACTTAATGCCAAGTCAGGCAAAAGAACACGGACCAACAGTGACCCGCGTCACAGGCGCCCCATCAAATCCGGTACGAAGTATGCGTCATGACGCGGGCCGTTCGCCGCATCAATTCGCGGACCGGCCCCGGTAACGACGCCGCACCCGCGTTTTGCGCCTGCTGACCATGCCCGGCTTCGTCATGGCGCATGGCCTCGACAATGGCCCGGCTGCGCAGATCTTCGGCGGGCAATCTCTCGAGGTGACTCTTCAGATGGCCCTCGACCTGGCGCTCGGTCTCCGCGACGAAGCCCAGACTGGCGCGGTCGCCGAGCAAGGCGGCAAGTGCGCCGATGCCAAAAGAACCCGCATACCACAGGGGGTTAAGGAGGCTAGGACGTGCGCCCAGCTCTTTGAGCCGGGTTTCGCACCAGGCGAGGTGATCGGTTTCTTCACGCGCCGCGTGAAGCATGAAACCGCGCACTTCCGGGTCGCGCGCGAACAGGGCTTGCGCGTGGTACAGGGCCTGCGCAGCCATCTCGCCCGCATGGTTCACCCGCATCAGGGCGGCGGATTCGCGCCGGGCCTCCGTTGAGAGGGCGGCATCCGACTTTTGGACATCCCGCTCCGTGGTCGGGGGGGTGGAAGGGGGTACAGGGCGGCCCGCGGCGGGAGGCGCAAGCAGGGCGCGCAGGGCGCGATCCGCCGCAGAGATAAAGGTGTCCAATTGGGGGCCCCGCGTCATGGGCCGGGATTATAGGGTTTTGCAATGCCAGGGGGGCTTGAGTACACTCTGCGCCCTTTTTCCAGGGGCCCATTTGCCGATTTTTGGCGCTGATGTCCGGCGCTATGCATGGGCTCTTCCGGTGGTTGGAGTTATCGATGTCTACTGTTTTTGCGAAGTCCGAAACTGTGCGTGGTGATTGGTTCGTGGTGGATGCCTCGGACAAGATCCTCGGCCGCCTCGCGACCCAGATCGCCATGCGCCTGAAAGGCAAGCACAAGGCCATCTTCAGCCCGCACGTCGACATGGGCGATCACATCGTCGTGTTGAATGCGGAGAAGATCAAAGTCACGGGCAACAAGCTCGAAGACAAGAAGTACTACCACCACACCGGCGCCATCGGTGGCATCAAGGAAATCGCTCTCGGCAAGCTGCTCAAGGAGCATCCCGAGCGCGCCATCGAATTTGCGGTGAAGGGCATGCTCCCCAAGGGCCCCCTCGGTCGCAAGATGTACAAGAAGCTGCATGTGTTCGCGGGCGACAAACATCCGCACGCCGCCCAGCAGCCGAAGCAGCTCGAAATCTAAGGAACTGAAGAATGCCCGCTACTGCAAAGCCGAACTACGGCACCGGCCGCCGCAAGACCGCCGCGGCTCGCGTTTACATGAAAGCCGGTACCGGCAAGATCACGGTCAACGACCGTCCGCTCGACGAGTTTTTCGGCCGTGAGACCGGCCGCATGATCGTGCGCCAGCCGCTCGAGACCGTGCAGCTCGCCAACAAATTCGATTTCACCGTGTCGGTTTCCGGCGGCGGCATCACCGGCCAGGCCGGCGCTATCCGCCACGGCATCACGCGCGCGCTCATCGAATACGATGAAGAGCTGCGCAAACCCCTGCGTATTGCCGGGTTCGTCACGCGCGACGCGCGCGAAGTCGAACGCAAGAAGGTCGGCCGCCGCAAGGCGCGTCGCGGACCGCAGTACTCCAAGCGTTAATAACGCTGGTATTGTGCGCAGACGGATTGTCTTTTGGGAGATCGTCTAGCGGTAGGACAACGGACTCTGACTCCGTTTACCTAGGTTCGAATCCTAGTCTCCCAACCACATGGAACCCGCTCCTTCTAACAAGAAGGGGCGGGTTTCTTTTTTCGTACGGAGTAGTTGGAATGAAACGCCTCGCGCTGCTCGCTTCGATGTTCATGTTTGCGGCCGCGCACGCCGCCCCCGGTGATGCCAACGCCGCCGCTGCGCAACTCAACACGATGTACGCGGAGTTCTGGGAAGAGAACCTCAAGCTCAATCCGCTTACCGCCACACACGCAGGCGATCCGCGTTACAACGCGGAGCTGCCGAATCTCCTGGCACCCGCGTACCAGGAAGAGACGCGCGCGTTCCACAACAAGTATCTCGAGCGTGCGCGCGCCATCGGCAACCGCGGTCTCACCGGCCAGGATCTGCTCTCGTACGACATCTTCACGCTCAATCGCGAGTCGGCGCTCGAGGATCTGAAGTTCCCCGATCTGCTGCTGCCCATCGATCAGTTCTACAACATCGCCAATTCCTTCGCGCAGCTGGGCTCGGGTACCAGCGCGCAGCCCTTCGCAACGGTGAAGGACTATGACGACTGGCTAGCGCGCGCGGCGAAGAGCCCCGCGATTTTCGATCAGGCCATGGTGAACATGCGTGAAGGCATCAAGCGCGGCATCGTTCAGCCGCGCGTGCTCATGGAGAAAGTGCTGCCGCAGCTCGACGCCAACGTCTCCGAGGATGTCGAGAAGAGCATTTTCTGGGGTCCCGTCACCAGGATCCCGAAGGATTTTTCCGCCGCTGATCGCGATCGCCTGACCGCTGCTTTCCGCGAGTTGATCTCGACGCAGCTCAACCCGGCTTACCAGCGACTGCGCACCTATATTGCGGACGAATACCTGCCGAAGACCCGCGCCACGTTCGGCATGGGCGCCTTGCCCAACGGCGCTGCCTGGTACACGCACAAGGTGCATGACAACACCACGCGATCGATGACTCCGGCGCAGATTCACCAGATCGGCCTCGATGAAGTGGCGCGTATCCAGGACGGTATGCGCGCGGTCGCGAAAGAGCTGGGTTACGCCAAGCCAACGAAAAGCCTGCCCGAGCTCAAGGCTTTCTTCGACTGGATGAAGGCGCGCGACGACATGTACTTCAAGTCTCGCGAGGAATTGCTGGCCACCTATCAGGCGTTCGACGTGAACGTCGCGCCGCTGCTGCCCAACTACTTCAACCTGCGGCCCAAGGCGGCGTATGAAGTCCGGCTGGTCGAGCCGTTTCGCGAAGCGTCGGCTTCCTCGGGTCAGTATCAGGGGCCGTCGCTGGACGGCAAACGCGCCGGTATTTTCTACGTGAACAGTTTTGACCTGAAGGCGCGGCCGCGCTCGGCACTCGCCGCGCTGTCGTTGCACGAAGCGGCGCCCGGACATCATTTCCAGATCGCCCTGCAACGCGAACTGGGCGAATTGCCCATGTTCCGCCGCTTTTCGCGCGATACGGCCTATATCGAAGGCTGGGGCCTGTATGCCGAGTACCTCGGCTACGAGATGGGTATCTACAAGGACCCGGTTCAGCGCTTCGGTGCGCTCGACGCCGAACTATGGCGTTCGATCCGCCTCGTGACGGACACCGGCATTCACTTCAAGGGCTGGACGCGCGAGCAGACGCTCGACTACATGTATGCGAACTCCCCCGCGGAGCAGACGCGCGCGGTGTCGGAAGCCGAACGCTTCGCGGCCATTCCCGGACAGGCGCTCGCTTACAAGATCGGCCAGCTGAAGATCGTCGAGTTGCGCAAGCGTGCCGAGAAGGCGTTGGGCAAGAAGTTCGACGTGAAGGCCTTCCACGACGAAGTGTTGAAGGACGGCGCCGTGCCACTCGATGTGCTCGACGCCAAGATCGACCGCTGGATCGCCGCCAGGTAAATGGGGACATTCCTGATTTGCTAGCAAAAGGGGACGCGGCTGGTTGGGCGTAAGAGCGGCAGGCTGCGGAATGAATAGTCCCGGCGCTCGCGAGTTCGCTATTTTTCAGGGCTAACGCCCACGTCGGAAAACGTCGGCCTTCGGCCGCCGTTCATGTACGCCGCCGCTTCGGCGGCGTTTAGAGTGGCCGGTAGCCCTGAGAGATAGCTGCGCGCCAAGCGCCTCGCGCTCGCCGCTCACACGCTCGCGCCGGGACTATTCATTCCGCAGCCTGCCGCGCGCACGTCGATCAGTCGCGGTTCCGTTGAAAGGAACTCGGGAGTAAGAGTCCCCGAGTTCGGGAAGACCTCAAGACCGTGCGCCTCTTCTCCGAACCACCCAGCGGGGAAAGCGGACGCGGTTCGATGACATTCGCGCCCCAGCGAGCGCCCACGCACAGGAGATGAGAGAGCGGGCCGGGTCTTTCGGACTGACACCGTGCGAAGCCGCCTCTCCGCTTCATGCGGACTCTTCGCAGTCCTTTCTCCCACCCACACCAGAATGTCTTCGCGCTGAGGCGGCGGCCTTCAAACTGGCGATGCCCCACTGATCGAAAGGCCCGGCTGTAGCGAAATCATCTCCTGTGTGTGGGCGCTCGCGGGGGCACGCCGCCCCCTCCTAACCCGCTTCCCCATTTCAATCGACGAGCGCCTGATAGATAGCCCCCGGAAACTTCTCCCGGATATCCGTGCCGTTCGGCATCATCTGGATCATGAGCACGGTGGTCAGCCGTTCGGCCGGATCGACTCGGTAGTACGTGCCGTACGCGCCACCCCAGCCCCACGAGCCCACGGACTCCATGCCGCTCACGCCGTATTTGTCGTGGGTCTCGAACCCAAAACCGAAACCCAATCCGCGGGGATTTTTCAGATCCCCAATCTGATTGGTGGTCATCAATTGCACGGCGTGGGGCGAGAGGATGCGCACCGGCCCTCGCGCGCCCCCGTTGCGCAGTGCTTCGAGGAAGGTGGCGAAGTCACGCGCTGTCGACACCAGCCCCGCGCCGCCCGAGTAACTCTTGCGCGGACCCTCCACGTAGTGGCCCTGGCCGCGCGCGCCCTCCGGCTGACGCTCGGCCTTGCCGTCTTTGCCAGTGCCGTATACCACGGACAGCCGCTCGCGCTTCTCCGCCGGTAGATAGAAGTGGGTGTCCTTCATGCCGAGCGGCCCGGTGATATTGCTGCGGATGAACTCATCGAGCGTGACACCCGAGGCTTTCTCGACGATGCAACCGAGGACGTCGGTGTTGTAGCCGTACACAAAACTCTCGCCGGGCTGCGACTGGAACGGCAAAGTACCGAGCCGCTCCATGGTCGCGCAGATGGGCTCGTCCTTGTCGGCGAAGTACCAGCCGAAGCCGGCCGCCGGCCCCAGACCCTTGGGCTCGTAGTGCGGCGCGAAATCCGCGCTCTGGCCATAGTTGATGCCAGCGGTATGCGTGAGCAGGTCGCGGATGGTGATCGGGCGTTTCGCAGCGACCGTCGTGAACGTGGTGCTGTTCTCCACGCGCGTCAGCACGGATGTCTGTTCGAATGACGGGATGTACTTGCCGGCCCGTTCACCCACCGTGAGTTTGCCCATCTCCATGAGCTGCAGGATGGCGACGCTGGCCAGCGCCTTGGACTGCGAGGCGATGCGAAACGCCGTATCCATGGTCATCTTGCGTCCCGCTTCGCGATCGGCCCAGCCCACCGCGTGTTCGTACACGGGCTTGCCGTCGCGCAGTACCAGCGCAACGATGCCCATGATGCGTCCGTCGTTCACATACCCATCGAGCAACGCATCGACGCGCGCCAGGCGTTCGGTGGAGAAACCCGCGCGCAGGCTGTCGGCTCCTTGCGCGGGAACCACGGCCGCGCAGGTGAGCGCGGCCGTGATGAGCAGGTGGGTCAGTTTGTTAGTCAGGTTCATGCAGTGCCCTCGGGGCTCAATTCAATGTGGCGACGACCACGGATTTTGCCGGCAGGTCGAACACCCAGCTATCCCCCTTTCGTTTGCCCCCGCTGTACGCCGCAGGCCGAACGGCGTCGGGCGCCGCGAACGTGTTGTGAGCGTTCATCGCCTCCGTCGTCAGCACGCGCGCGCTGATCTTCGTCTTCGCCCCACCGGCAATCCGGGTGGTAACCCGTGCCGGTTTCGTGGGGTCGGTGTTGACCAGCGCGAGTACCACCGCGCCATCGGCGCTTCGGGCGGCTGACACACTGACCGCGGGAATCGCAACGTCACCGTGTTTGTATTCCGGCGTCGTGAGTTCGGTGGGCAGCAGTGTGGTGTTCTGGAACGGCTTGTACATTTCGAATACATGGTACGTCGGCGTGAGCAGCATCTTCTCCTTGTCGGTGAGGATCATCGCCTGGAGCACGTTGATCATCTGCGCGATGTTGGTCATGCGCACGCGCTCGGCGTGCTGGTGGAAGATGTTGAGGTTGAGCCCCGCGATGACGGCGTCGCGCATGGTGTTCTGCTGGAACAGGAAGCCGGGATTGGTGCCCGATTCCACGTCGTACCAGGTGCCCCATTCATCGACGTACAGACCCACTTTCTTCGCCGGGTCGTACTTGTCCATGATGGCCACGTGCTTGCGGATCATCTCGTCGATCTTGAGCGTCTGCTTGAAGGTGATGATCCAGTCGGCTTCGTTGAATGTCAGCGCCGGACCTTTTTTCGGCGTTGAGAAACTGCCGGAGGGCAAGGTGTAGTAGTGCAGTGCGAATGCGCCCATCTGCTTCACGGCGTTTTTCATCACCACTTCGGTCCACTCATAGCCGTCGCCGTAGGGGCCGCTCGCCACTTCGATGGGACGATTGTCCGCGGGCGTCTTGATGTTCAGCGCGAACTTCTTGTATTCGTCCGCGTAAAACTCGGGGCGCATGTCGCCGCCGCAGCCCCAGGGTTCATTGCCCACACCCACGTAATCGAGTTTCCACGGCTTGTCGCGGCCATTGGCGCGCCGCTCTTTGGCGAGCGTGGATTCCGAGGGCGAGGTGATGTACTCGATCCAGTCGGACATCTCCTGCACCGTGCCGGATCCCACGTTGACGGCGAGATAGGTCTTGGCACCGAGCATTTCCGCAAGCTCGAAGAACTCGTGTGTGCCGAATTCATTGGGTTCGATGACGCCGCCCCAGTGCGTGTTTACCCGATGCGGACGTTTGGCGCGCTCGCCGATGCCGTCGCGCCAGTGGTATTCGTCGGCGAAACAACCCCCGGGCCAGCGTAACACCGGCACCTGCAGTTTCTTGAGTGCCGCCAGCGTGTCATTGCGAAAGCCGCGGGTGTTGGGGATGGTGGAGTTCTCGCCCACCCAGATGCCTTCGTAGACATTGCGACCCAGGTGTTCCATGAACTGGCCGTATATGTTGGCGTCGATCTTGGCGCCCGGAGTGTCGGCGCGGATGGTGAGCTGCACCGCCACAGGATCCGCGGCCATCGCGGTGCCGGTGAGCACTAGCATCCAGACCGCGGTGGCGGCGGCGATTCGATTCATCATTGATTTCCCCTCCAGAATTTATCGCGTTGCGAAAGCAGCCAGGCGCGTGGCGCCCGGCCGTCGCCCGCGATTAGATACGATCTCCTCGCACGCTAACAGGCAGGGACGTATATGCGGGTCGGTATGCTTTGTACGGTGTTGACGGCTCTTGCCTGCACAAGCGTCAAGCGGTGCCCGTGCCGGTCGAAAGGAACGTGATCTCCGGGATGTATTCCGGGCTCGCGCTGCTCAAGGATGTGCCGATGAAGCGCTCGAACATGGGCTATTTCAGATTCTTGCTGACGAGTTCATATCCAGCGCGATCGTCGAAGCCATGTCGTCGATAGAACTTGCGCGCCGCCTCGTTGCTGCGCCCGAGCTGCAGGGAAACATTGGTGCAGCCCTGGATGCGGAACTGGGCTTCCGCGATATCCAGCATCTGATTGCCGACACCGAGGCCGCGGTGCGCGGGCAGCACGAAGAATTCGTCGATCTCCGCGGTCAGTCCCTGGTGTTCGAGGCTGAACACATAGACCGCCAGCAGATAACCGGCCGGCTCACCATAGACGGTGGCCAGCCACGCCCGCCCGAGGTTGCCGTCTTCCAGCACGCGCGTGAGCAGCTTGCGCATGCGCGCCGCATCGAACCCCTCGATGGCTTCGAAGCGCCAGTACTGTTCGACCATCGGCAGCAATGCTTCGACGTCGGTCAGCGTCGCTGGCTGTATCCGGATTCCTTCAGTCATGGCGTGACTTCTCTAACTACCATCGGAGGCTAATTGCCATCCGGGAGCCATAACGTTACCCATGCTCCGCCGTCTTCGCGATTGGCGATGCGCAGCCGCCCGCCGTGGGCCTCGACAATTTCCCGGCACAGCGTGAGGCCCAACCCCGTCCCGGTCTCCTTGGTGGAATAAAAAGGGACCAGTGCGTTTTCGAGCGCGGCGGCGGAGAAGCCGGGCCCGCGGTCGCGCACCTCCACGGCAAAGCCGGCGCCAGCTTGGGTCACCGCCAGCTCGATTTGTGCGGAACCGGAGCCCGACTCGCGAGCGTTCTTCAGCAGGTTGATGAGAGCCTGCTCGATTTGCGCGGTGTCGAAGTAAGCGGGGCGGTTTGGCGGCGGTGTGATGACATTGAAGTCCACCACTGCCCGCAGGCGCTCCAGCAGAACGTTCCAATTCACTTCCGCCACGCGTGGCTGCGGCAGCTTCGCGAACTGCGAATATCCTTCGATGAAGCTGGCGAGGTGCCGCGCACGTTCTTCGATGGTTGCGAATACGCGGATCAACTGCTCGGGATTGGGGGGTGAGCGCGCCAGGATCTGGCCGGAATGCGCCAGTGAGGAAATGGGTGCAAGCGAATTATTCAGCTCGTGTGCGATCACCCGGATGACTTTTTTCCAGGTCGCCACTTCCTGCGAATTGATTTCGCGCGTGAGCTGCTTGAGCAGCAGCAGGCGGTGTGGCAGGGCGTTCAGCAGGAAACGCCGCTGCGACACGTGATACACCTGCGGCTCGCCGGCGAGTTCCAGCGTGAACAACGTATCGCCGCCGCGTCCGATGGCTTCGCGCAGCGGTGCGGGCGCGGCGTCGAGATAACGCGTGAAGCGTTCACCCTCGAGCTTGCGGCCCTCGCCAAAGAGGTGGCGCGCGGCGGCATTGCTGTACAACACGGCGTCGGCGTCATTGGTGAGCACCAGCGCCAGCGGCGTGGTCTGTATGACCGTGTCGAGCATAAGCTCGCGCTGATATAGACTCTGGCGCTCGACGCGCAGGCGATCGCCGAGGCCGTTGTACGCGCTCACCAGTTCACCCATCTCATCGTTCGTGGCGCGGGTGACACTCATGCTGAAGTCGCGGTCCTTGAGACTGGCGATGCCATCGGCGAGGGCCCGTGCCATGCGGCTCCAGCGCGCTGCGACCATCGTGCCCGCCCAGGCGGTGAGCGGGGTCAGGACGAGACCCGCGGCCACGGCCGCCATCCACGGCGATCCAATGAGGTAGTGCGCGATGCCATACGCGACCACGCCGCACAGCGCGATGCCGCCGAGCCAAAGCGTCGCCCAGCCGGCCATGGACCCTCTAACCACGAGAAACCGCCTCTGACTAGCTCTGACGAGCCGGGGATTCCTTGATACCGAGTTTTTCCATGCGGCGATAGAGGGCCTGCCGGCTGATGCCGAGCTGGCGCGCGGCCTGAGCCACGATGTTGCCGTTCTCGGCGAGGACACGTTCGATCGTGCCCCGATCGAGCACGGGCTCATCGGAGCGCGCGGGTAAAACGGCCGGGAGGTTGAGCGCTGCGGCGTTGATGGGCGCTTCACCCGCGAGCAAGGCCGCGCGTTGCAGCACGTTGCGAAGCTCGCGGACGTTTCCCGGCCAGGAATAGTTGATCAGTGCGCGCTCGGCGTCGCTGGCAAGCCGCGCGCCGGCGGGAAGGAATGCGCGGGTCAGTGGCATCACGTCATCGCGCCGTTCGGCGAGCGGGGGCAGCGCCAGTTCGATCACGCTCAGCCGGTAGTAGAGGTCTTCGCGGAACCGCCCTTCGCGCATGGCGTCGCGCAGCGGCATGTTGGTGGCGGCCACGATGCGCACGTTGGCGCGCCGCGTGGTGTTCGAACCCAGCCGCTCGTATTCGCCGGTTTGCAGCACGCGCAGTAGTTTGGCCTGGCCGGCGAGCGGCAGGTTGCCGATCTCGTCGAGGAACAGCGTGCCGCCGTCGGCGGCTTCGAAGCGTCCGGCGCGTGCCTTGGCGCCCGTGAATGCGCCGGCCTCGGTGCCGAACAGTTCGGCTTCGATCAGTTGATCGGGCAGGGCACCGGCATTCACCTTGATGTAGGGCTGCGACTTGCGGGTGGAGTTGGCGCGCACGATGTCGGCCAGCACTTCCTTGCCGGCGCCATTGGGACCGGTGATGAGTACCGGCACATCGGCGTGCGCCACCTGAGCCGCCATCGAGGCCACCGTGTGCAGCGCCTCGCTCTCGTAGATGAGTCCCTGGAGATCGTATCGCTCCGCAAGCCGGGCACGCGCTTCGGCCCGGTTGGCGCGTGTCTGAACATTTTCTTCGACCGCGGCGCGCAGCTCGAGGAGGTTGCGGACGGTGGTCAACAGACGCGCGTCGTCCCAGGGCTTGGCGATGTAGTCGGCCGCGCCGGCCTTCACCAGGTCGACCGCGGTTTCAAGGTGGGTCCACGCGGTCAACAGGATGACGGGCACGTCGGGGTGCAGGGCGCGCAATTCCCGGAACAGGGCAACGCCTTCTTCACCGGAAGTGGCCTCACGCCTGAAGTTCATGTCCTGGATGATCAGGTCCACTTCCTGGGAACGCACGGTCGCGAGAGCCTCGGCCGGAGATGAGGCGCCGAGAACCCGCGCGCCGTGCAGGGACAGCAGGACCTGGAAGGCCGTGCGCACGGCCTCGCTATCGTCGGCAACAAGTACAGTGCGATTAGCCAGGCGATCCTCGACGTTGGATGTCACTGAGGTCATGCCTAAGACGCTCGGGATCGATTTAGGGTTGCAAACGACTGACACTTTAGTAACGAGGCCGTCAAACGTTTCGGGTGGCCATGGCGGGCGACACCTTCGCGGCCTTGAGAGATGGCTGCCAGGCGGCGAACTGACCCACCACCCACAGGCCCAATACGCCTGCCACGAGGTAGTACAGGTCCAGACGCGGCATGTTGTATTGCGTGGACAGCCAGTAGCCCGCGGCCAGCGCCAGACAGCAGCCTACCACCACGCCCAAAGTCGTGACCAGCCAGTTCTCGGTCATGAAGTAGCGCACGATGTCGCGCCGGCGTGCACCCACGGCGCGCCGCGTCCCGATCTGCTTCGTGCGGGTGTTCACGTTGAATGTGGCGAGACCGAATATGCCGAGGGCGCTGAACACCAGTACCAGGCCCGTGACGGACGTCAGGGTGATCGCCATGAACGAATCGCCCGAGTAGCTGCGCTTTTTGTGCTCGGACATCTTCGTGAGTTTGCCGATGACACGGTTCGGGTCACGTTTGCGCAGCGCCGTTTCCACCTCGGTCATCACGCGATCGATCTCGCCGGGCGTCGTGCGCACCAGGTAACGCGTGGTGGGTTTTGGGCCAACCATGGAGCTGAGTATCACTCGGTCCACCTTGTCCCAACCCACCCATGAGCCGTGCATGTGCTCGATGACGCCGATGATCTTGTAAGGCGTTGAATGATTGTCGTAGAAGGTCTTGCCCAGCGCGTTCTGCTTGGGGAACAGCGCCGTGGCGAAGCCCTGGCTTACGATCACCGCCGGCTCCATGAACTGTGGATACTGGTCGAGATATTTGACCGCGCTGGCGTCGAACGTGGTGCCGCCAGACAGCTTCGCGCCGAGCGCGTTGATCCCGTGCTCGTCTGTCCAGTAAGTGTTTGCGGGGGACTCCTCACCCTTCTCGTTCGGCAGCGAATAGAAGCTGGACGAGCTCCCGCTTCCTGACAGCGGCACGTGCTGGGTTGGCGCGGCATCGATGACGCCCGGCATCTGCCGAAGCAAGACCAGGTCGGCGCGCACCATCGCCGGAAAATCGAAGTCCTTCTCGAAGCCGGTGGCCGAGAACGAGAAGATGTTCTGATCGTCGATGCCGCTCGGACGGCCGATCTTCTCCACCCTTTGCTGCGTGACGTAGACGGCGTTCACGACGATGGCCAGCGTGAGTGCGATCTGCAGGGAGACCAGGATTGCGCCCGCGCGATTGCGCAGCAGCGCCGAGAGTATGGGCCGGATTTCCATGTTTATTGCGCCTTGAGGTAGGAAGCGGGCGCCGCGCGCCCGATGCGCCACGCGGGGTAGAGCCCGGCTATCAGGCCGGCGAACACCGCGATGGCGATGACCAGGAGGAAGTTCATTTCATCGAAGGGCAGAACTCGCTGCGCCGAGTCCTCGAATCGCCCGTACCAGGCACGCAGTGCCCAGAGGCCAGAGAGGCCTAACAAGCCACCGACGATGCCGCCGGCCAGCGCCACCACGCCGGATTCGGTGAGGTGTTGCCAGAAGATGTCGCGCCGGCTTGCGCCCAACGCGCGGCGCACGCCCGCGGACGGCGCCGCGTTCATGAACTTGGCCAGCAGCAGCCCGACCGTGTTCACCAGGCAAACCGCCAGGAACGCGAACGCCAGCACCAGCATGGCCTTGTTGTCGTCTTCCACCACTTTGTGGCGCTTCAGCCAGCCGCTGACGTCATACAGATAGTTGTTCAGCGGCCGCGGGAAGCGGCCGTGCTTCTTTTGTTCGGTCACGTAGTTGTCGAGGAACTCGCGGAAAGCGCGCTGCCTGGCGGGATCGCGGATCTCGAACCAGGCGTGGAACCAGATGCACTCGGAGCCGAGGAAAGTCTCGAAGCTGTCGATTTTCTCGGTCTTCCAACAATTGGTGTTGCCGTCGCTGCCGAGCTGAAGAATTTTCCCCCACGCGAACGGTATGTAGGCACCTTCCATGTCGCTGAACGAGCCATTGCTCACGTCAAAATACTTGGGGTACGGCTCCCAGTCGTTGAGCACGCCGATCACGCGGAATTCGCGATCGTGCCATCGCACCGTCTTCCCGACGCTGTTCTCGCCGCCAAAGGCTTTCTGATTGGTCTCCTTGCTGAGCACTACCACCGGCTCGGGGCCGGCATCGGCCTTGGAATCCCAGGGACCGCCGTACAGAAACGGCGTTTCGAACATGGGGAAGAAATCCGCCGTGGTCATGCGCGTGGCGATGTACTCCGGCTCCATGCCCTTGTCGGAGCGGCTGTAGATGCCGCCGGCCTTGTGCATGATCAGCTTACGGTCGGGAATTGTGGACGCCAACAGCGCCTGGGCATCACGATACGTGAGCATCGTTGGTGCGACAGGCCTGCCGGTCTCCTCGTCAGTCTGTGGCGAATCGTAGCCATTTTCGGGGTCCCAGCTGTCGATGGAAGGTGAAAACAGGATCGCGCTGCGTTCGCCGGCCGGATTGGCGGCGGCGGCGCGGAAACTGGTCAATGTGATCATGCACACCGAGATGCCCAGCGCGATGGCGAATACCATGAGCGCGGTGAGCCCGGGATTGCGCTTGAAGCTCGCGAGCGCAAGCGCGAGGTAGTAGGCGAACATCTCAGGCTCCCGCGGCGGCTGGGGCGCGTATGCCGGCGGCCGATGGCGTGGCGTGGGACTCGTAGGGTTTGAAATCGGAAATCTGGCCGTCGACCACCTGCACATTGCGGTGCGCGCGACGCGCGAGTTCGGGGTCGTGCGTGACCATGATGACGGTAGTGCCCATTTCGTTGATCCTTTCCAGCAGGTCCATGACCTGCCGTGCCATGAGCGAGTCCAGGTTCCCGGTGGGTTCGTCCGCGAGCACCAGCTTGGGGTCTCCGGCGATGGCTCGTGCGATGGCCACGCGCTGCTGCTGGCCGCCGGACAGCTGCGCCGGCACATGTTTCATGCGCGCAGTGAGCCCGACGATCTCGAGCGCGTTGGTGATGCGCCTGTCGCGCTCCGTCGCCTTCATGCGCCGATACCGCAAGGGCACGTCCACGTTGTCGTAGATGTTGAGATCGGGCATCAGATTGAAGCTCTGGAAGATGAAGCCGATCTTCTGATTGCGCAACGCGGAGCGCGCGTCGTCCGACAGGTCGGTCACTTCGACGTCATCGAGCTTGTAGCTGCCGCTCTCGTAGGGTTCGAGCAGGCCCGCGATGTTGAGGAAGGTGGTCTTGCCGGAGCCCGAGGGCCCGGTGACTGCGAGGAACTCGCCCGCCTTGACCTTGAGCGAGAAATTGCGCAGCGCATGCGTCTCGATGAGGTCGGTACGGAACACTTTGCTGACGTCATTCATCTCGAGCATGGTCACTCCTCAGTGATTAATTTCCGATGAGGACGCTGGGGGCGTCCTTGTAATCGCGCATGTCGGAGAGCACCAC
>DASTTJ010000139.1:0-4931 GCA_035760205.1 Steroidobacteraceae bacterium
GTGACGCCTACACGCCGATGATGCTGTCATTCATCGTGGCGTCGCCGGTGCTGATCGCTGTCGTCACCGTGTACATCGCGGAGACGCAGGCGCGGCGCACGTGGCTTTATTACTTCCTGATGCCGGCGCTGGCTAACATTCTGTTCATCCTGGGTACGATCGTCGTCATCCCGCTCGAAGGTTGGATCTGCGCGATCCTCATTTTTCCGTTTTTTGCATTGCTCGGCGGTATCGCGGGTCTTGCGATGGGGGCGATCTGCCGCGTCACCCAATGGCCACGCCGCACCATCATCGGGTGTGTCGCGCTGGTGCCGTTGGTCACCGGCGGACTCGAACAGAACCTGCCGCTGCCGTACCGCGAGCGAATCGCCGAACGCCAGATTCTGGTCGCCGCCGACGCGCCCGCGGTGTGGCGCCAGCTCGTCGACGTTACCGGGATTCGTCCCGCCGAAGTCGAGGACGCCTGGCTCTACAGGATCGGTGTGCCAATGCCGATCGCAGGCGCGGCAGACTTCAAGGATGGCAAACATCTGCGGCACGTCACCATGGGCAAGGGCATCCGCTTCGACCAGTTCGCTACCGAATGGCGTGAAAACGAAAGCGTCAGCTGGGCATACCGCTTTTCCGCCGATTCCTTTCCTGCGGGTGCGCTCGACGACCATGTGCGTATCGGCGGCCACTATTTCGACCTTGGCGAAACCCAATACTCGCTGAGTGAAAGCCATGGCCAGACGCTGCTGCGCATCCGTATGCATTACCGCGTGAGCACGCGGTTCAACTGGTATGCCGGTCCGGTGGCCGATCTGCTGGTAGGAGATTTCGCCGAAGTGGTGCTGCGCTTCTATGCACGCCGCGCCGAGTCAGCCGCGCAGTCTCAGGAAGGCGCGGCTTCGTAGCGGATATCGACGATCACATAGGCACGCTCGCCACCCGGCAGAGCCACCTTCACTTCGTCATCGAGCAGTTTGCGCATCAGCGCGCGCGCCAGCGGCGCGTCCATGCTGATGTAACCGTCGACCATGTCGAATTCATCGGGACCGACGATCCGGTACCTGGTTTGTTTGCCGCTGTCGTCCTCGAGCGTCACCCATGCGCCGAAAAACACGCGCCCTGGGTCCGACGGAGGCTTGTCGACCACCGCCATGCCATCCAGGCGTTTGCGCAGGAACCGCACACGCCGGTCGATCTCGCGCAGGCGTTTCTTGCCGTAGGTGTACTCCGCGTTTTCGGAACGATCGCCCTGCGCCGCGGCCTCGGAAACCGCCTGAGTGACGCGCGGCCGCTCGACCTTCCAGAGCTCGTCCAGCTCTTGTTTGAGGCGTGCAGCACCCGCGGGGGTGATGAATTGCGATCCGGGTTTCTCTGCAGGTCGGTAGCGGCTCACGACTCTTCAATCATATGTGATGGGTGTCTCAGTCGTTGCGGCCGTGCCAGGGGGTTCTGTGCATCGGCTCACAGCTGTTTTGCGGTGGCCAATCTACGCTTTCTACCCATGGCAGCCCGTTACTACACGCACTTTGTCACGAGCGCAGAACCCGCGCATTCGAGCGAGTGGAGCGGTGTCATCGAGCTGACGCACCCACTGGGTGAACGCCGCGATTCGAAGGAACTGCGCCGGTTGCTGGCCGCAAACTTCGAGATCGACGCCGAGGACATCAAGATATTGCAGGTTGCACGCCTGCACTGAGTCACTTTTTCAGCGATTGACGAATCCCCTAGCGGACTTCTCTTTCCCTTCATCGAAAGTCCGCCTTCTCAAGCCCCGAGCCCCAAAAGCTCGGGGCTTTTTTTATACTCGGCTCCATCGCACTTTTTCCATCGGGGTATCGTATGGGTCGTCTCCACGTCATGGCTTCGGCTGCCGTGCTGTCCGCAGTCGTACTCGCGGCATGTGCCGCCTCACCGCCGAAGCCAGTGACCCCTGCCGTGGCGCCCGCGCCCATACCGCAGCTCAGATCCGGGCTCGATCTCACAGGCTTCGACCGCAGTGTCCGGCCGCAGGACGACCTCTACCGGTTCGCCGGCGGTGCCTGGCTCGCCAACACACCCATTCCCGCGGATCGCTCCAACTACGGCTCGTTCATCATCCTCGACGATCTGGCTCGTGAAGAAGTGAGGCAGCTCATCGTCGCGGCGTCGACTCAGGCAGATCGACCGCCGGGTTCGGACGCGCAAAAGGTGGGCGACTTCTATCTCGCGTACATGGATACGGCACGCGTCGAAAGTCTGGGACTGGCGCCGCTCGCCGCCGAGCTGGCCCAGATCGATGCCATTGCCACGCCGCGTGATGTCGCACGCTACATCGGTTATTCGCAGCGAATCGGGCTGGCGCAGCCGTTCGCGTGGTTCACTTCTCCCGACAACGCGAACTCCACCGTCTACCTCGGCGCGTTGTATCAGCGCGGGCTCACGATGCCCGACCGCGACTATTATCTTTCGCCCGACGAAAAGTATGCGGTGTTCCGCGCGAAGTTCGCCGAGTACGTGGAACACATGCTGGCGCGTGCCGGCGAGCGCAACGCCAGGTCGGCGGCCGCGCGCATCGCGGCACTGGAAACCCGCATCGCGAATTACCAATGGACCAAAGTCCAGAACCGCGATCCGGTGAAGACTTACAACCCGATGACGCTGCCGGAGTACCAGAAGCTGGCGCCGGGCTTCGACTGGATGGCCTTCTTCGAAGGCATGGGCGCTCCGGTACAGCGGCTCGACGTGAGCCAGCCTTCATTCATCAAGGGAATCGCCCAGCTGGTGAAGACCGTGCCGGTGTCCGACTGGCGCGTGTACTTCAAATTCCAGCTGCTCGATGCCTATGCGCCTGCGCTGTCGGCACAATTCGCGGATCTCGAATTCGGGTTCACTCAGAAGACGCTCAATGGCGTCCAGGAGCAGCGCCCGCGCTGGCGGCGTGCGGTCGACTCGATGGACAGCAACATGGGTGAGCTCATCGGGCGCATGTTCGTCGAATCGCACTTCGGTGCCGAAGCCAAGGCGAACATGCTCGAGCTCGTCGGCAATCTGCTGAAGGCATTCGACAGCTCCATCGACGGGCTCGAGTGGATGAGTCCGCAGACGCGCGCCGAAGCGAAAAAGAAGCTCTCGAAGATCACCGTAAAGATCGGTTATCCCGACAAGTGGCGCGACTACAGCGCTTTGCGGGTGCAGCGAGACGACCTCGTCGGCAACCTGTTCCGCGGAGCCGAATTCCAGCACCAACGCTACGTAAAGCGCACGGGCGGACCGGTGGACCGGGCCGAGTGGCTCATGACGCCGCAGACCGTCAATGCGTATTACAGTCCGACGACCAACGAGATCACCTTTCCGGCCGCGATCCTGCGTTGGCCGTTCTTCGACATGACCGCGGATCCGGCGGTGAACTACGGCGGCATCGGCTCGGTGATCGGTCACGAGATCAGCCACGGATTCGATGATTCCGGACGCCAGTACGACGGTGATGGAAACCTGCGCGACTGGTGGACGGCCGACGATGGCGCGAAGTTCAAACAGCGCGCGGGTGAGCTGGTGAAGCAGTTCGCCGGATACACCGTGCTCGATGGCCGCCGTCTCAACGGCGAGCTCACGCTTGGCGAGAACATCGGGGACTTGTCCGGCATGGCGGTGGCGTTCAAGGCCTACAAGCTGTCGCTGGGCGGGAAGCCTTCGCCCGAGATCGACGGCTTTACCGGCGACCAGCGCTTCTTCCTCGGCTGGGCGCAGGTGTGGCGGCGCAACTATCGGGACGCCGAACTGCTCAAACGTCTGGTCACCGATTCGCACAGCCCGAGTGAGTTTCGTACGAATGGACCGGCAGGCAATATCGATGCGTTCTACGATGCCTTTGGCGTGAAACCGGGCGACCGCATGTACCGGCCGCCTGCCGACAGAGTGAAGATCTGGTGAGAGGAAAATCCATGCGCAAACTGATGCTGACTTTTTTCGTGGTACTCGCGAGCGCAAATCTCGCGGGATGTGGATACAACAAGCTGCAGGGCGAGGACGAAACGGTGAAGGCCGCGTGGTCCGAAGTCGTCAACCAGTACCAGCGGCGCGCCGACCTCATTCCAAACCTGATTGCCACCGTCAAAGGTTTTGCCGCGCAGGAAGAACGCGTGCTCGTGGGGGTCACGGAAGCCCGCTCGAAGGCGACTTCCATCCAGCTCACGCCCGAACTCATCAACGATCCGGCGGCGTTCGCCAAGTTCCAGGCGGCCCAGGGCGAGCTCACGCAGGCGCTGAAGAGCCTCATTGCCGTCACCGAGAACTACCCGGATCTGAAGTCGGATGCGAACTTCCGCGACCTGCAGGTGCAGCTTGAAGGAACGGAAAACCGCATCGCGGTCGCGCGCAATCGCTACATCGATGCGGTGAAGATTTACAACGTCACAGTGCGCGAGTTCCCGACGAACCTCACCGCGAAGATGTTCGACTTCGAGGTGAAGCACAACTTCACCGTGGAGAACGAAGCCGCCATCTCGACGGCTCCGGCGGTCAGCTTCGACACGTCGACACCGGCGCAGCAGGCCGCGCCCGTTGAAGCCGCGCCTGCTCCGGCCACACCCGCCCCGGCGAACTGACATCGGCAGGATGAAAGTTGCGCTGCTCACGCTGGCGTTGCTGTTGGTCGGCCACCCACCGGCAACGCAGGCGCAGATTCCACTGCCGGCCTTCGAGGCATTGGTGGTCGATCTCACCGGCACGCTGACGGCCGCACAGCAATCCGCGCTCGATGAAAAGCTGACGGCGTTCCAGGCGCGCAAGGGCGCGCAGGTGGCGCTGCTGATCGTGCCGACCACCGAACCCGAGGACATCGCGCAATTCGGCGTGCGGCTGCTCGAGGCCTGGAAACTCGGACGCAAGGGTGTCGACGACGGGGCGGCGCTCATCGTGGCCAAGGACGATCGCGCGGTGCGCATCGAAGTGCAGTACGGCCT
>DASTTJ010000140.1:0-4082 GCA_035760205.1 Steroidobacteraceae bacterium
ACTGGGCCGCAGTCACCGGATCACGGCCGTCCTCAGCGTCACGATGTCCGCCTGCACCACGCTCATCGCCTTCGGATTGCTGGCGCTGAGCGCAACGCCATTCATCCGCAGCATCGGATTGACGCTGCTATTTGCGATCGCCTTGTCGTGGTTGTTTGCGCTGCTGGCTTGCATGACGGAGAAAGAGATCCATGGTTGATGTGTTGATTGTCGGAGCGGGCCCTGCCGGTTCCATGTCCGCGTCGCTGCTGGCATCCAAAGGTTATGAAGTGCTCGTGCTCGAGAAGCAGCGTTTCCCGCGGTTCTCGATCGGCGAAAGCCTGCTGGCGAGTACCGCCGACTTGATGAACGAGGCGGGCATGCTCGAAGCGGTCATGTCGTGCGGCTTTCAGTACAAGAACGGCGCGACCTTTGTGCGTGACGATCTGTACTCCGAGTTCAATTTTGCCGACAAGTTTTCGCCCGGTCTTCCGTTCACGTTCCAGGTGCCGCGCGCGCAGTTCGACCAGGTGCTCGTCAACGAAGCGGCACGGCACGGGGCGACAATCCGGCATGAAGTGGAAATCACCGCCATCGATGTTTCCGGCGAGCGCCCGTTGGTCACCGCCAGGGCCGGTGATGAAGTCACGACGCTCAAGCCCAGGTTCGTGCTCGATGCCAGCGGATTCGGACGCACCTTGCCGCGCCTGCTCGATCTGGATCGCCCCTCCGACTTTCCTGAACGCGCGGCGCTGTTCGTGCACGTGAAAGACAACATCGTCTCGGGCGAGTTCGACCGGCAGAAGATCCGTATCGGAGTGCACCCGACAAAGGGGGACGTGTGGTCGTGGCTGATTCCCTTTTCGAACGGCCACGCCTCGCTCGGCGTCGTCGCCTCGCGCGAGCATCATGCGAAGTTCAGCGGTACGCCTGAAGAACGGTTGTGGCAATTGATCGGCGAAGAACCGCTGTTGCGAAAGCTGTTGAAAGAGGCGCACACCGTGCGGCCCGTAGGCGAGATCGTGGGATACGCCGCGAAAGTGAGCCGTCTGCATGGCCAAGGTTTCGCGCTGCTGGGCAACGCGGCGGAATTTCTCGATCCGGTGTTCTCCTCCGGCGTCACCATCGCGTTGAAATCTGCGAAGCTGGCGGCCGATCTGCTCGACCGTCAGTTCCGCGGCGAACCGGCCGACTGGCAAACGCAGTTCGCGGAGCCGCTCTTGTACGGCGTCGAAACATTCCGCAGTTTCGTCAATGGCTGGTACGACGGCGATTTGCAGGACGTCATTTTCTTCGAGCACAAGGATCCGGTCATCCGGCGCATGATCTGTTCGGTGCTCGCCGGGTATGCCTGGGATCCAAAGAATCCGTACACGGGCCCACAATCTGCACGCCGGCTGCGCGCGCTGGCGGGCACCGTGAGAGCGGTAAGGTCATGAAGTCCTTTGCTGGTTTGTTAGTGTCGCTGACTGGATGGATCACGCTGCTGACGCTGGGCGCCTGCGTGAGTTCGCCTGCGTCGAAGCCGGTGGCTTCATCGCGGCCGCTCGTGGCGCCGGCATCGCTCGGCAGCGAACGCGTTGTAAACCAGGTTGTGCGCGGCGCATTCGGCTCGCGCGAACTCACGTTCAACGGCGTGGTGACCGTGAAAGACGGATCGATGACACTGGTCGGACTGAATTCACTCGGAGTGCGGCTCTTTACCATTCGGTACGACGGCACAGCCGTGCAATCAGAAACCGTGCCCGCCATGCAGGGACCGCTCATGCCGGAACGTCTGCTGGCAGATATGCAGCTCGTGTTCTGGCCGTTCGCGAGCCTCGCAAAGCCGCTGAGCGAGGCGGGATTCCAGGTGAGTGAACCGGCGCCCGGAATCCGGCGTCTGCGCCGCGGCGAGCAACTGATTGCGGAAGCGCATTTCAGCAATGATGACCCGTGGAGCGGGCGCAGCTGGCTCGTGAACTTCGAGCACGGCTATTCGCTGCAAATCGACAGTCAGTCGCTGTAGCCCGGATGAGCTCCACGCCCACTCTCACCATCGCCGCCATCCTGCCGCATGTGGGCCGGATGTTGCTGCTCGATGAGCTCCTCGATCATGGTCCGGAGCATGTGACCTGCGGCGTCACCGTCCACCTGGAGACGATGTTCTGCGATGGCGTTCAGGGTGTGCCCGCGTGGGTGGGGCTCGAATACATGGCGCAGACGGCCTGCGCGTTTTCGGGTGTCGAAGAAGTGCGCGCCGGCCGCAAACCGAGCATTGGATTGTTGCTGGGTTCTCGCAGCTACCAGTGCCACGTGGAGTGGTTTCCGCCCGGCGCCAGTCTGATCATCCGCGCCGATTTGCTGATGCGTGACGACAACAACCTGGTGGCATTCCAGTGCGCCATCCATGAAAAAGACCGCCTGCTCGCCCGCGGCGATCTCAAGGCGTACCGTCCGGACGATGTGCTCGCGCTGGTGGGAGGATCACGATGACCGAGAGCGCCAAGACCGACCGCAGCATCCTGGTCACCGGCTCCAGCCGGGGCATCGGCCGCGCCATTGCCGAAAAACTCGCCTCCAGCGGCTTTCAGGTGGTCCTGCATTGCCGCGACAACCTGGCCGCCGCCGAGCAGGCGCGCGCCGCCATCGTGAATGCTGGCGGCCTGCCGCCGCGCATCCTGCGCTTCGATATCGCGAACCGCGCCGGCTGCGCTGCCGAAATCACCGCGGATATCGCAGCCCATGGCGCCTATTTCGGTGTGGTCTGCAACGCCGGCGTGGCGCGGGATGGCGCATTTCCAGCGCTCACCGATGAAGACTGGGACACGGTACTGCGCACGAATCTCGACGGCTTCTACAATGTCCTGCACCCGGCGATCATGCCCATGATCCGGCGGCGGGCGCCGGCGCGGATCGTGACGCTGGCTTCGGTTTCGGGAGTCATGGGCACTCGAGGTCAGGTCAACTACAGCGCGTCCAAAGCGGGGATCATCGGCGCCACCAAGGCGCTGGCCGTCGAGCTCGCCAGCCGCGGGATCACGGTCAACTGCGTCGCGCCCGGCCTGATCCGTACCGAGATGATCAGCGATGCGCCGGTGGAAGAAGCTCTCAAGATGGTGCCGATGGGGCGCGTCGGCGAGCCAGGCGAAGTGGCGGGAGTCATCAATTTCCTGATGTCCGAAGAAGCGGCGTACATCACGCGGCAGGTCATCGGTGTCAATGGCGGAATGATTTGAGGGGTCGATGAGCGGAACTGCAAGACGGGTTGTCGTGACGGGCTTCGGCGGCATCACTGCGCTGGGCCACGATTGGCCCACTATCGAACGAGCGTTGCGCGCCAATGTCAGCGGCATCGTGCGCATGGGCGCGTGGGATCGATACCCGGAACTCAACACGCGGCTCGGCGGCCCCGTGCCGGCATTCGACCTTCCGCCGCAATACAACCGCAAAGTCTTGCGAACCATGGGCCGCGTCGCGATGCTCGCGACTCGCGCGACCGAGATGGCGTTGCAGGATGCGCGGCTGGAAGGGGATCCCGTGGTCGGCAGCGGTGCGATGGGTGTCGCTTACGGTTCGTGTACGGGCAGCACCGATGCGATCCGCGAGTTCGGCTCCATGCTCTCGACCGGAGACGTGAGCGGCATCAATGCCACCACCTATCTACGCATGATGCCGCACACCGCGGCGGCGAACATCAGTGTGTACTTCGGCATCAAGGGGCGGTTGATCCCGGCGAACAGTGCCTGCACCTCGGGTAGTCAGAGCATCGGTTACGCCTACGAAGCCATTCGCTTCAACCGCGCCACGCTCATGGTGGCGGGCGGCGCGGAAGAGTTGTGTGCGAGCGAAGCGGCGGTATTTGACACGTTGTTCGCCACCAGCACCCGCAACGACACGCCGACGGAGACGCCCAGTCCGTTCGATCGGGATCGCGACGGCCTGGTGATCGGCGAGGGCGCCTGCACGCTCGTGCTCGAAGAACTGGGACACGCCCAGGCGCGCGGCGCGCCTATCTACGCGGAGATCGTCGGCTTCGGAAGCAACACCGACGGCGATCACCCCACGCATCCGAACACGCAGACGATGGAAGTCGCCATGCGGATGTCGCTGCAGGACGCGGA
>DASTTJ010000141.1:0-3520 GCA_035760205.1 Steroidobacteraceae bacterium
GGCGGGGTCGAGAGGGACATAACCCAGCGTGATACCGGTGACGAAGAGCGGCGCCACCAGCAGCGCGGTGCCGGCCAACAGCGCGATGAACGCCAGCAGCAATCCGATTCGATCGCGCCAGGAAATGAACAAACTCGCAACGCCGAGCTTCAGGAGATTGCCGGTGAAGTGCTCCGCGAAAGTCCCGGCGAAGGCGCGCAGCCACTTCGACTTGAAGCCCTCGGAATCGACCCACTTGTCCAGCTTCTGGCGAAGCTCGTACTTCGCTTTGTCGGACGCGCAGGTGTCATCCGCGAGAGCTTGGGCGTTGGCCGTGAGCCGCCATGTGGTCGAGTTGAGCGTGATCACGAACAACACCAGGGACGCGCCGATGAGCGCGTAGCCTGCCCAGGTGCGCATCTTGCCGGCGAAACCGGCGTCCGCGACCGAGCAAATGGCGTCGAGCGTCGGACCGAACACCGCGAACAGGCTCACGACGACGTAGAGCACGAATGCCATGCACATCCATGCGGGGCGTGGCAGGAGTGCGTTCGGCGCGTCGAGACTGACCGTGCCCAAGCGATGGAGACCGAATTCCGAACGGCGCCAGATGCTGTCGAGGATGAAAGGCACATCCTGAAAGAGCGCACGCCGGATGGCACCGGGTCCTGGTTTTATCTCTGGCATGGCATCTCCCTCGCCCACATTCTTCTTCTGCTGGCTGCGCCGTTATTCTTACAGCGGGCCGGAGGGAGATGCTACCGCGCAAGGAAGGTTCAGCGGTACTTGCGCCCAAGGTGCAGTGCTACAGACGCATTGAACCCACGTTGCGCCGCGGGGCTCAGCGCGTTGCGAATGCCGAGCGATCCCGGACCCGTCTGTGTGTTGCCTTGCGCGCCCGCCGCGGGATCGCCAAAGATGCCACTCGCGATGTCGAAGCCTAACCAGTAGAAAACATCGGGCTCGCGTGCACGGGCTTCGGCCACTTCGTTGTCCGAACGGGCAATCGCCGCGCCGACGGCTGCTCGTGCGGCATTGGCATTCCGCTGCAGCGAGAACGACAGCGCCACGTCGAAGCCTTCCTGTTCGGCTGGGCTCAGCGCGTCGCGCACTCGTTTCTTGCCGGGGCCATCCTGGGTCTGCCCTTCCGTCGCAGCCATGCCGATGTCGAAGCCGCGCTTGGCCGCACCTTCCGCGGCGCGTTCGCGCAATTCAACCGACAGAGGATCCTGCGCAGCGATGCCCGCACCGCGCGCCGCCAGCGAGTCCAGATCGGCCTGAGTGATTGCGGCGACGCTGGGTTTGCCGCCGGTGGCGGCCTGGGCCCGCGCGGCGCCGAAGCTCTCGCCGACATTGATGCGGTCGGACATGACGGTGTTCTTGCCAATGCAGACGATTCCGCGCCTGTCGTTCAACTGGTGGCCGTTGAAGAAGCCGCCTGACGGGTAGAACTTGCGCTTGCAATATTCATTGGCCGCTCGACCCGCCACAGCCCAACCGGTGGCATTCAAATCTCCAATCGGCGTTCCCTGCGCGGCCAGTTCGCCCTGCGTGGCATCGAACCATCTCGCGTGAGAGTGGTTGAAGCAAAACACGCCGTTTCGTTGGTCGGCGAAACCGCCTGACGGCGAAGTCTTGAATTCATGCCCGGTGAACAGGCCGCCCACGGACGCAGGTTCGCGGTTCCTGCAGATGTCGTTGGCGGCGCGCGCGCCCTGTGCCCAACGGGTCTGCGCGATCGTGGCGAACCTGTCGTTGATCCTGACCATGTCGGCAGGCACGGCGTCAAACCATCGGGCCGCGGACGCATTCACGCAACGCACCTGGTAGCTCACGCCCTCCTGCGCGTTGCCATCGAAGAATCCGAAATCGAAGCCGCGGTTCTGGCACGCCATCATCGCGGCGCGGCGAACGTAATCCCAGGGCAGTGAATCGAGGCGCCCGAGCATCATTTCCTTGCGAACCTGTGCTTCGGTGTGCCGTACCTGAAGGGTTTGCACGGCCAGCGCGGGATTCCACATCTGCCTCGTGAGGTCCTGTATCGCGGTGCGGATATAGCCAACCGGCGCATCGCCGCATTCGTCGATCTTGCTGATCCACGTCCACTGATCGTCGGCGGGACAGGACTTGCCTTCGAGGCAATCTGCATGACACGACGCGTGCACGCCGGCGATGCGCGGCACGCCGCGCGTCATTTCAAAGCTCGGGCCGCCGCTGTCGCCGCCGCCCACCATCTCGCCGTTCGGGCCGGCCGGATACCAGAACAGATTGGGTTCGGTGCGGTTCACGGTGAACACGAAGCTGCGAAACTGGTTGTCACCCGACGAGGCCATGAAGTTGTTCCCGTTCTTCACGGCAAGCACGTTCATGCCGCGGCCGTACACTGCCACGTTTACGTTTTTCATGTCCGCGAGCGACAGCTCGCTGAGCTCGCGTACGTAGCCGGTGGTCGAGCCATTCACACGCATGGGGTTTTGCAGGTGTATCAGCGCGAAATCGTACATGACGCCTGGATAGTCGAGTCCCCACGAGCGGTAGATGTAATCGGCATTGCCAAGCTGTGCATTCGCGCCCCAATTGCCGTTGAGCTGAACAGTGTTAGGCGAACGCATGGCATCGGCCCTGAGACAATGCGCCGCACTGATCGCCCAGCTGTTTGTGAGCAGGCTGGCGCTGCAGCCACGGCCACCTGCGGTCATCTGCAGCAGTCCCAACTGCTCCTGCTGCTGTTCCGTGACGACGATGGGCGAGATGAGGGGGCTCTGTACGGTACCGATGTTTTCTTGCGCTCCAGCGGGGACTGCGTGAAGGCTCGAGGCCAGCATCAGGACGGCATACAGGTTGGCTTTCATGGTGAATATCTCCGCAAGTCCACTTGATTTCATTTGTAAGTGCGCGCGAGATGCAGCGCAGTCGCAGCGTCGAAGCCACGCTGCCCGGCCGCATTGAGCTCATTGCGAATGCCCAGCGATCCAGGCCCGGTCGCCCTGTTGCCCTGCGCGCCGGCAGCGGGGTTGCCGAAGATGCCGGTTGCAATGTCGAAGCCGAGCCAGAAGTACACGTCGTTTTCCGCGGTACGCGCGGCGGCGACGGTGCGATCCGCGTTGGCAATCGCGGCGCCCACTTTGCTCAACACGGCGTGTTTGTTACGCGGCAGCGAGAATGCCTCGGCGATGTCGAAGCCCGGCTGTTCGTTGGCCAGCAGCGCGTCGCGATAGCGCTTTTTGCCCGGGCCCGGCGCGGTGTTATCCGCCCAGATGCCCATGCCGAGATCGAAGCCGCGGCGACCGGCGGTGTCCGGCACGCGGCGCCGCAGCTCTGCGGCGAGCAGATCGCTTTTCGAAAGTGCGAGTCCGCGCGCCATGACCCGCTGCAGGTCAGCGGCGGTGATCGCGGCGGGCGCAGACACCGGGGCCAGTGGCGGTGTGGGAGCGGGCGGCGGGGGCGCGGCGCGGCACTGCGCTTCGAGATTCGGTGCCGCCGGCGAGTTGCGTGCGCGCGCATCGCGAGCTGCGTCGCAGATATGCTTGGCCGTGCTCGG
>DASTTJ010000142.1:0-7056 GCA_035760205.1 Steroidobacteraceae bacterium
GGCGCACCAGTTGAACTTCACCGCGGACGACATCCTGCGAATGGTCAGGGAACGTAAGGCGGCGATGGATGAAACCAGCGCTGAACCGCCGCAAGTGAAGAAAGAAGCGAAGAAATAGTCAAAGGGCAGGAAAGGGAGGAATAGAAATGGAACCAGCAGTTGTCGACGTCAGCGACCTCTCGCGGGCGTTCGAGCACAAGAAAGCCCTCGACGGCGTTTCCTTCCGCGCAACCGCGGGACAGGTCTACGGCTTGGTGGGCGCAAACGGCGCGGGCAAGACCACGCTCCTGAAGCATCTGCTCGGGCTGTTGCGCGCCACGGAAGGCTTGGTGCGAGTCTTTGGCCTCGACCCGGTTCGCGACCCGGTTGGTGTGCTGAGCCGCGTCGGCTATCTATCCGAGGAACGCGAGCTGCCGGAGTGGATGAGCATCGACGAGCTGTTGCGCTACACGCAGGCCTACCATCCGACCTGGGATGAGTCGTACGCGCGCGAGCTGCTCGAGACATTCGGGCTCGATCCGGCCAAGAAGATCAAGGAGCTCTCGAAGGGCATGCGCGCGCAGGCCGGCCTGATCGCAGCGGTGGCCTATCGACCCGAGCTGCTGATTCTGGACGAGCCTTCCTCCGGGCTCGACGCCGTGGTACGTCGCGACATCCTCGATGCCGTCGTTCGCGCTGTGGCGGATGACGGGCGCACGGTGATCTTCTCGTCGCACCTGCTCGACGAGGTGGAGCGAATGTCGGATCACGTCACATTGATGCACCAGGGCCGCGTAGAGCTGAGTGGTGTACTCGACGACGTGCGCGGTGCCTATCAGCGAAGCCGGGTGCGCTTTGTCGAGCACTTCGATCAACCGCCCGTGCTCGATACCGCGCTCGCCGTGGAAGGGGGTGGCCGCACGTGGAGCGTCGTTCACAGCGGATCGCTGGAGCAATTCCGTCACTCGGTCACTGCTCGCGGTGGTGAAGTGGTCGAATCGCGCGATGCCACACTCGAAGAAATCTTTCTGGCGCGCGCCGGCCGCAGTCGCCAGCAGGCGGAGGCAGCATGAGAAGCGCCAAGCCCATCATCGCCATGCTGTGGGAGAACTGGCGGCTGACGCGCGTCGAGGCCGGCCAGCGTCTCGCTTTGGGTCTGGTCTTGGGCGCAGGCGCATTAATCCTCTCCGATTCAGGCGCGATCATTGCCTTCGTGATTCTCATGCTGGTGCACTCCTACATCTGGTTCTCGATTGCGAAGCTCAATGGCGGCCGGCTCGCGGACGGGTACAAGCCAGGCTTTCCCTTCTACTTTCACTTCGCGCGCCCGGTCCCGACCGCTGTGTTGGTCGGCGTTGCCATGGCGTACGACGTGATCTCTTGCGTGGCGTTGTACGTCCTGTCCGCAGCCCTGCTTGGATTCATCTTCGGCCAGCCGTTCCCGATCTTCTCGGTGGTCTTGTTTCTGGTGTCATACCACCTCGCTTATGCCTGGGCGCAATGGTCAACCCGAAGCAGAGTCGTTCAGTGGGTCGCAGCGTTCGCCTTCAGTGTGCCGATGTTCTTCATGCTCAAAAACCGGGTGGGAACGCCGCTTCAAGTCGAGTTCTCGTTCGTCGAGAACATGGTGATGGTCCTGATAAGCGTCGCGTCGATCGCGCTCACGGTGGTGGGAGTGGCACGGCAGCGCCGCGGCGATTCCATGGCGGTTGTGGTTCCGCAGAAGGACTGGTCGGGTGGCTACCCGGACTGGCTAGTGGCGTTGTTCCAGTTCCGCTGCCCCACCTCGTCGTCGACACGAGCGCAGGTATGGTTCGAGCTCAGGTCCAGTGGATTGCCGGTGCTGGTCGCCGGCTTCGGCGTGGCGTTAACGCTCTTTCTGTTGTGCGTCATCAGTACTTCCTTCGGCAACTTCCGTTTTGTTTCCATTCCCATCGCGATAATCGCCGTACTCATGGTTTTGTTCGTTCTCGGAGGCAACGCCTTCGGCATTCGACGGAAACAGGGACGCACATATGCCAGCGCATTCGAATCAACACTGCCGTGCGGAACCGCAAAGCTGGCCGGACTCAAAGTGCTGGTGAGGACGGCCTGTGTGCTAGCTGCGCTGATCGCGCTCGGCGCAAGTCTGTGGGCATCCATCTCGCTCGTGGGCGACTGGGGGCAGTTTGTGATGAACAACAACCAGGATGCGATCCCGTTGTTGCAGAAGGTGCGGCAAAAGTTTGCTGACGACTTCGGCGGACTGACGGAATACGCGCACGTAGCACTGACCATCGTCGCGTTCATCGCCGTCGCCAGCGTAGTTTCCTGGCAGGCGGCCCGCGAAGCCCTGCGGGCACGTTATCCGCGCCTGCTGCTCGTCGTGCAATGGCTGCCTACCGTCTGGGGTCTGGCGTCCATCACGCTGGCTCTGGCGCATCGCAACGGGGTGGTGCCGATGTTCCTCGTGCGCGGGTTCTTCACCGCGACATTCTGGATGTCCTGGGCAGCGATGGCGATCGCTGCTATCTACCTGCTCTGGAGCGGCCTGGAGCAGCGCGTGGTGACGCTTGTTTATGCGGGCGGCGCGCTTGCAGTCTCGGTGGCATTCGGGGCGGCATGGCTTGCCGGGATGCCTGCGACCAGCATCGTCGGGATACTGTGGCCGGTGTGGTTGATCCTGATGCTCGGCCTCCTGGCGCCATGGTCGCTAGGCCGTGCCCGCCATACATAAGAACAATTCAAACTAACTTCTGTGGTAAGAGGTACACCATGAACAATCTAGCTCTTTCCGTCGCCCTGGCGACCGCGCCTTCCAGTGCCTTTGAGGAGCTGCGTGAGCGCCCACGATTCTGGTTCCCGCTGCTGCTCGTGGTCTTGAGCACCGCCGGTCTCATCTTTTGGTACTACAGCATCGTGGACATCGAGTGGCTGAAGGCCACGATGATCAGCAGCGACCCGAAGTTTCAGCAGATGAGCGAGGAGCAGCGTGCCGCCGCCATGTCCATGTTCGACCGGACCTCTTTGTTGTGGAGTTCCGTGGTCAGCATGTTCGTCATCATTCCGGCTGTCTTTGTGTTGCAAGCCTTGTATCTGCTGGTGGCCGCCAAGGTCACGAAGCTTCCCCAGGGGTTCAAGCATTGGTTTGCGCTCGCCTGCTGGACTTCGCTGCCCGCGCTGCTGACGACCGTCGTCTCGGCGATCCTGCTGCTCCTGCGCGAGAATTCACAGGTGTCGGCCAGCGTTCTGGCGCCGCTGTCGCTCAACGAGCTGCTGTTTCATGTGCCCCCGGGCGGCCCTGGCTACACGCTTTTCGAATCGCTGGGGATTCCCGCTTTCCTGGGCTGGGCGCTGATGATCATCGGCGTTCGCACCTGGAGCCAGCGTTCCTGGGGCTTCAGCTCGATCGTGGTCTTGCTCCCGTGGGTCGTCATCTACGTCCTCTGGGCATTCTTCGCCTTCCGGTAACAGCACATGACCCGCAAACAATGGATCGCGGTCAGCGTCATCGCGGCGCTGATCGTGATACCGGTAGGGCTGAAGCTTTCCCGTGACGACCCTAACAAGATGGTCGACGTCGAGCACGGCACCCTGCGCGCGCTGACTCCGACCGTGCTCGCATCGGGATCGCTCACCTACGAAAGCCAGGTCACGCTGGCACCAGAGGTCACGGGTCGAGTGACGGAGATCCTGGTGGAAGAGGGCGACCAGGTGAAGCGCGATCAACTCCTCATGCGGCTGGACCCCGCTTCGCCGCGCGCGGCCGTCGAGCAAAGCCAGGCGCAGGTGCGCCAGGCGCGGCTCAGCATCGAGCGCCGGCAGGTGGACTTCGACACGCAGGTCGCGAAGGTGAAGCGATTCGAGGCGCTCCGTGCGCAGGGTATGGTGGACGTCAACAGCCTCGAAGAACTGGCGTCGGCGCGCAATCTCGCCGAAGTAGACCTGCGCACCAGCCGCGAGCAGCTTTCACAGGCACTCGCGCAACTGAGACAGGCTCAAGAACTGCTCGCCAAGACCGAGATCCGCTCACCGCTCGACGGCAAGGTGACGGCTATCTACGTCAAGGTGGGCCAGACCGCGGTGCCTAGCTTCTCCGGCATCGCCGGCTCGACGCTGGTCGACGTGGCCGATACGACGAGTATCGATGCGGAGATCCACGTCGATGAAAACGACATCGCGCGCGTGAGGGTAGGCGCCGAAGCGCGCGTGGTGCCTGCGGCTTTTCCCGACAAGACTCTGATGGGCACCGTGGAGCAAGTTGCCATCGCGCCGCGGCAGACTTACGGACAGAACAAGAGTTACCCGGTGCGAATCCGTCTCACGAATACCGCGGGAGTGATCTTCCACCCCGGTATGAGTTGTCGCGCGGAGGTACTCACGGGCTCGCAAAGCGATGCCAAGGTGCTCGCGGTGCCAGTGCAGGCGGTACGCTACGAGGACAACCCGGACAAATCGGCACAGGCGGAAAAGTCCATAGCCAGCATCTTCATCTACAACGCCGGCCGTGCCGTCAAACGCGCCGTCTCCACGGGTACCGCCGACGACAGCCACATCGCTGTAACGGCCGGTCTGAAAGAAGGCGAACAGGTCATCGTCGGCCCCGCGAAGACACTGCTGTTCCTGCTGGATGGTGAGAAGGTGGGCCAGAACGTAAAAGCCGATCTGGCCGCGAAGAAGTAACGTCGCGTGATCGAGCTGAGCGGCATCGGCAAGACGTACCAGATGGGCAGCACCGAGCTCGTCGCGCTCGCCGACATCAACCTCAAGATTGCGCGCAACGAGTACGTGGCGCTGATCGGGCCCTCCGGTTCCGGCAAGTCGACGATGATGAACGTTCTCGGTTGCCTCGACCTTCCGAGCACGGGCACGTACACGCTCGACGGTGAGGCGGTCGGCGGTTTGAGCGAAGATCAGCTCGCTCGCGTGCGCAACCGCAAGATCGGCTTCATCTTCCAGAGCTACTATCTAATGCCGCGCACATCCCTTGCCGACAACGTCGCGCAGCCGTTGATCTATCGCGGCCTCGCGCCCGTCGTCAGGCGCGAGCGCGCCAACGCGGCACTGGCGCGGGTGGGGCTCGAGGCGCGGACTTTGCACAAACCCAATGAGCTCTCCGGTGGCCAGCGGCAACGCGTGGCAATTGCCCGGGCGCTCGTCGGCCGCCCGGACGTGCTGCTGGCCGATGAGCCGACCGGCAACCTCGACAGCAAGACGGCGCGTGAAATCATGGGCGTGTTCGGCGACCTGCACGCGGAAGGCATGACAATCATTGTCGTGACCCACGATGCCGCGGTCGCCGCGCATTGCCGGCGCGTGGTTCGATTGCACGATGGCCACATCGTCGAAGATCGAGAGCAGGCCGGCCATGCGTGAAGACGCCGAAGTTGCACCCATCGATGAAGGGAATAGGTTGCAGCGGTCTTTCTATGCATTGCAGGAGTGCGTGCGCTCCGCGCTCGGCAGCATTCGCTCACACCGCATGCGCAGCTTTCTCACCATGCTCGGCGTCATCATCGGCGTGGCATCGGTCATCTGCATCGTCTCGCTGCTGCAGGGTCTCACACGCTCCGTCATGAACGAGTTCCAGGGGTTCGGTGGCAACGCGTTGCAGATCCACTCACATACGTCGCGCGAAGACTGGCTCATCGGCAAGTGGAACCGGCTGCGGCCAGCCGATCTGGAACTGGTGAAGCACCGGATCGCGGGCATCAGCAACGTTACGCCGACGTCCGGACTCAACCTCCCGGGCGGCGTGCGCAACGGAAGCAACACGTCGGGCGCGCAAGTCATCGCCACCACCAACTGGTTCCAGTTCGCCAACCAGTCGTATCCGCGGCTCGGCCGCTTTGTAACCGACAGCGACAACAATTCACGGCGCCGCGTCGTCGTGCTGGGTGAGAAGGCGCGCACCGATCTCAAGCTGCCGGAAGACTGCCTCGGCACTTTCATCCAGGTGGGCGGCCAGTGGTTCAAGGTCGTGGGCCTCATGGAGGCGCGCGGCGAGATGTTCGGGCAGAGCATGGACAACTTCCTGATCATCCCGTTCGAGACCGGCAGGGCGCTGTCGGGGCCGCAAGGCGAGCCCGACATGAACATCATGCTCACGGTCGATGATCTCGACGCCGTCGATGATGTCACCAGCCGCATCACCGCGCTGCTGCGCCGGGCGCACAAGATAGGACCCAAGGATTCCGACGACTTCAAGGTGACGACATCGCAGTCGCTCACCGAAACCATTCAGCGCGTGTCGGGCACCATCACACTCGTCATCTCCGCCGTGGTGGGTATCTCGCTGCTGGTGGGCGGCGTGGGCATCATGAACATCATGCTGGTGTCGGTCACGGAACGAACCCGCGAGATCGGCATCGCCAAGGCGTTGGGCGCCCCGCGCAGTTTCATCCTCATGCAGTTCCTGATCGAAGCGATGGTGCTTGCGGTGATTGGCGGAATCATCGGCATCGGATTCGGATGGTTATTAGGCGTGCTCGCGGCAAAGATGATCCCGCACTTTCCGCCCCCGGCGGTGCCGTGGTGGGCAATTGTCGGCGCCACGGGCTTCTCCGCGCTGGTCGGCATGTTGTTTGGAATCCTGCCGGCGCGCCGCGCCGCCAACCTTGCGCCGATCGACGCGTTACGACACGAGTAGTCGCGTGCGGCGCGCCTGTCCACGGGTGTCCTCGTTGGGCGACATGCGTTTTACATAGCAGCGAGCCAACCTGATTTCGCGTTCCCGATGTCGGCGGCGTGAGCCTGAACAGCGCGATGCCGCGTTGCAACCAAATCCTGCGCCGGCGAGAAACCCTGATGACCCACGTGAGACCAAAGTCCCATTTAGATAAAAGGACTTCGCTTTGATATTGGGCTCATGCAATCCACGGACGGCAACAAGCCGGTTGGCAGTTCAACGCGTCCGTATCGGGCGATGGTTGTGCTCTTCGGGATCGCAGCGGGCGCGGGCATCGCGGGTTATGCCATTGCCGCCTGG
This sequence comes from Steroidobacteraceae bacterium, assembly GCA_035760205.1. GTDB lineage: Bacteria > Pseudomonadota > Gammaproteobacteria > Steroidobacterales > Steroidobacteraceae > CADEED01. The sequence goes on from DASTTJ010000142.1 coordinate 6,947, forward strand.
TTAGGCGCTCGACAAACCGTCGGCACTCTCAGCACGCCGCACAAGATAACGTCGCAATCCGAAATCATCCTGGGCGATGGAATTCTGGGTCCGCGGGACATGGTTTGGAT
>DASTTJ010000143.1:0-5712 GCA_035760205.1 Steroidobacteraceae bacterium
AGCGCGCGTGCGTCCTGGGCTTATCGCGCCGCGTACGTGAGTCAGTACCCGATCGCTGCCGGAACCTGCGACCCGGGAGTCTGCGATGCGCCGCTGATCAACGACTTCCTGGGCAGCGAGGCGACGCGCAACATCGATGCATCGGTGAGATATCAGATCACCGACAACTTATCGGTGTCGGTCGAAGGCCTGAACCTCACCAACCAGACTGAGGACCGATGGGCGTACGAGGCTGAGCCACTGGTCACCCAGTACTCGAGCACCGGCAGGCAGATCTTCGCCGGGTTCCGCCTGAGCCTGTAAAAGCTCGTCGAAGGGACGACCAAACAGAAGCGCCGGAGTCCTACAGGACGCCGGCGCTTCTTGCCTTCTGGGCCTGGGCTTTGGGCCATTATTTAGCGGGAAATGTGCGCGGTTCGCTGCCGGGTCCAAGGGCGTGCCGGTCACACTCTGGAGTGGCCAAGAAACCTACGTGACGTAGTTCACGTTATGAACCGCAACAGTACCTCGGGACCCAAGATCCGGATCCGACAATCACCGCTGCCCGTGATCGGCGCGGTTGTCGCTATCGTTTTGCTCGTGTTTTACGGTTGGTCGCAGCGCGGCTGGATTGCCAACGTCGCCGACATCGAATCGCGTGACGTCGACATGCAGAGCCAGCAGCTCCAGCGCGGCTTCGCCACCGAGCTCAACGACCTGTATGCCGCGATGGGCGACTATGCGATCTGGAACGAGACTGCGGAGTTCGTGCGCGGCAACCGCCCGGATTTCCTGGCCCAGTCGCTCAATGCCGGTGCGCTGGTGCGTCTCGACGTCGATACATTCCTGGTGCTCGACCGCAATCTCGACACGAAAGCTTCGCTCGCGCTCGATGCGACCGCCGCGCAGGAGTACGAGATTCCGCCCGACCCCGAACTGCTGGCGGTGATCAAGCAGGCGGTCACTTCCGGCCAGTTGAACACCGGCAACGACAGCGTGCGTGGCATCGTGCAGCGGGCACGTGGGCCGGCGCTCTTCGCCGTTCGCCCGGTCTTCGACAGCACGGGCAAAGGACCGCCGCAGGGCTGGATCGCGTTCGCGCGTGCGTTCACGCCGACCGTGGTGGCGCGCATGGGGCGATTTTCGCCGTGGCCCGTGACGGGCTTTCCCGTCGCCAACCTCGAACGTGCAGGCGTGCCTGAGGAAGTGCGCGACTGGGTACATCAGTCGCCGCTCACCGCCAACCTGCTGACCCGGGTGGCGGGGCGCAATCACCTGACTGGCTATCTGGTGCTGCGAGACCAGTTGGGAACCCCCGTCTGGCTCATCGCGCTCGAGATTCCCCGCAGCGCCTACGCGCAGGCGAAACGCACAACGCTCTACCAGACCATCTTCCTGGGACTTCTGGTCAGCGGATTCACCGTTGTCGCCATTCTGCTGTTGGCCCGTTCACGCCGTCTCAACTCCGACCGGCTGGCGCTCGAGTCACGCTACCGCGCGATCATCGAACAAGCCCAGGACGGATTGCTGGTGGCCGATGCGCGCACCGGCGAGATCGTCGATGCCAATCCGGCCGTTCAGCAGCAGCTGGGATTCACGCTGGACGAGCTGCGCGGCCGGTCCGTGCTGTCGGTGCTGCGCGGTCCCAACGATTCGCAGGATCCGGTCATCGCGACGCTGGCGCGCGTGGAACCGAGCCGCGGCATCGAGCTCGTGCAATGGCTCAAGGACGGCCGTCAGATGGACGTCGAGGTGAGCTGCGTGCCCATCGAATCGCGCGACCGGCGCCTGGTGTCCTACCTGATGCGCGATCTGTCCGAGCGAAAGAAAGCTCAGACCCAGCTGATTGCGAATCAGCAGCGCCTCGACAAACTCGCCAACCACGATCACCTGACCGGTTTGCCGAATCGCCTGTTTCTGCAGGCGCATCTGCCCGAAGCCATTGCCCGCGGCCAGGAAACCGGGCAGATGCTCGCGGTACTGTTCCTGGATCTCGACCGCTTCAAGCACATCAACGATTCGCGTGGCCATGAAGTCGGCGACAAACTACTACAGGAGATCGCCAAGCGCGTGCGCGCCGCGGTACGGCCCGCGGACATCGTGGTCCGCATGGGCGGTGACGAATTCGTCGTCGTGCTCCACAAGGTGAATGCGCCCGATGAAGTGGCGATCGCGGCCACACGTATCAACGAAGTGCTGTCCGCGCCGGTCATGATCGACGGCCGCGCGCTGGTCGCCACCGTGAGCATCGGCGTCAGCCTGGTCCCGCGGGACGGCGCCACCATGGGTGAGCTGCTGAAGCACTCGGATACGGCGATGTACCAGGCGAAGGATCTGGGGCGCAACAACTTCCAGGTGTTCTCACCGCAGATGGACCGGACGCTCAAGGAGCGCGTGGCCATCGAGTCGTCCCTGAGAGTCGGTCTCAAGCTGAATCAGTTCGACGTGCACTATCAGCCCATCATCGATATTCATTCGCGGCGAGTCGCCGGCCTCGAAGCACTGTTGCGCTGGAAGCATCCCACGCAGGGATTCGTCTCCACGGAGAGATTCATCGAAGTGGCCGAAGAAACAGGCCTCATCATCCCTATCGGGCAGTTCGTGCTCGACCGGATCGGCAGCGACATCAACAAGTGGCGCGAGCAGGGCGCGCACCTGGTGCCGGTGAGCATGAACGTATCGGCGGTGCAGCTCGAGCGCACGAAGCTTCGCGAACTCATCCAGCAGGCCATGGTCAAGAACCGCATCGGACCGCAGCTCATTCAACTCGAGCTCACCGAAGGCTCGCTGTTCGAAAAACGCACCGGCGAATTCCGTGAGGATGCTCTCGCAACTCTGCGCGACCTGGGCGTCAAGATCGCCATCGACGACTTCGGCACGGGCTACTCGAGCTTGTCGTATCTCAAGCGCTGGCGCGTCGACTCACTCAAGATCGACCGCAGTTTCGTGCGCGATATCGCCACCGATCCGTCGGATCACGCCATCGTGAGCGCGATCGTCGCCATGGCGCGAAGTCTCAACATCCAGGTGGTGGCCGAGGGAATCGAGACCTGGCAGCAGCTCGAGATCCTTCGCAACATGGGTTGCAGTCTCGCTCAGGGGTTCCTGTTCGCGAGGCCGTGCACGGCAACCGATGCGTTGCGCTACCTGCGCGTGGAACCACTCGATCTCCTGGCCAACGACTGGCAGAACAACAGCCTCGCCGAAACCGGCTAGCTCTGAAATACTCCCAGCCCATTGCGTAAGCGCGTTCGGGGTTTGGAGGATTCATGCTGCGAGGCTGGACAGGGAAGTTGGTGTGCGCGGTTTCGTTCGCCGCAACGTGCGCTACGGTCGCACTGGCTGCCGAACCCGGCGACTGGATAGGGCGCGAGCAATTACACGCCACGCTGTGGATGCAGGCAGCGCCGGAATACCGCGCCATCGCACGTCAGGTCTACCGAAGTGCCGAGGAGCGCATCGCTGCTCCCGCCCCCGGCAGCGCCGCGCTTGAGCAAGCCACCGTTCCTGCCGATGCACTCGCGCGCCTGCCCACGGCGGTGGTGCTGGATCTCGATGAAACGGTGCTGGACAACACGGTTTACCAGGCGAGGCTATTGCGCGATCGCGGCACCTACAACGCGAAAAGCTGGGGCGAGTGGGTCGGTGCTGGCGAGGCGGAGGCGCTGCCCGGTGCACGCGAGTTCATCGCCAAGGCACGCGTGCTCGGCCACACGGTGTTCTACATCAGCAATCGCGACTGTACGGCGCCGCCGCCCTCCGCCACGGATCCCTGTCCTGCGAAGACCGCCACCATGAGAAATCTGGTTGCCCTCGGCATCGACCCAGCTCCAGATCCGCAGCGCATGTTGCTCCGGGGCGAGCGGCCGGAGTGGAACAGCGGTATCAAGACGCATCGCCGCGCGTACCTGGCCGCTAACTATCGCATCGTGGCGCTGGTGGGCGACGACCTCGGAGACTTCGTCGACCCGCAGATCTATGCCGGCGACCGCGAGCGCCTCCAGGCGCGTTTCGGCGCCACCTGGTTCCTGCTGCCGAATCCCATCTACGGCTCGTGGACCAGACCTTTCGATACGCTCGAAGAAAAGTACGCCGCCCTGCACACCGCGGGGGCCGCGCTTGGGCTGCCGGGCGGTCGACGCTGGAAGGGCGACGAAGGTCGCGTGCGTATCGCGAGCTGGAACGTCGAATACCTGATGACACCTGCCACGCACGTGGCGCTGCGCGCCGATTGTGCCGAACAAGGCGGCATGGTCGGTGGCGACGATCGCACGCTGCCCTGCGCCATCACGAAGCGCGCACCGCGTACGCCGGACGACTACGTTTCCTTGCGAAACTACGCCGCGCAACTGCGAGCCGACGTCATCGCCTTGCAGGAAGTCGATGGGCCGGAGGCGGCAGCGCAAGTATTTCCAGGATACGATTTTTGTTTCAGCACGCGTGCGCACACCCAGAAGAACGGATTCGCCATTCGCCGCGGCCTCCCGTATCGCTGCGAGCAGGAATACGATGCGCTGTCGGTAAACAACGCGGTGCGTCGCGGTGTAGTCGCCACCTTTTTCCCCGGCACCGCGAACGAATTCCGCCTGATGTCGGTACACCTGAAGTCCGGCTGTCCGGCAGGTCCCCTCACCGCGCCGGGGCGAAACTGCGATCTGCTCACGAAGCAGGTGGGGCCACTCGAGGCGTGGATTGAAGACGAAGCGAACGCCGGGCGGCGATTCGGAGTGCTGGGCGACTTCAATCGCCGCTTCTCCATCGAGAAGGGTCCTGCGCGCGACGGCGAAGGACGCCAGATCAATGTCTACGCCGAAATCGACGACGGCAAGCCGGCCGCGAGCAAGCTGACGGACGTGACCCGCCGTGAGAAGTTCATACCCTGCACCACGCACAACGAATACCGCGAGTACATCGACACCATTCTGCTGGGACGAGACCTCGCGAAGAGTGTGGAGAAGAAGTCCTTCGTGCGCGTGGTGTTCAATGACGCGGACGCGAAGCAACGCTGGCTGTCGGATCACTGCCCGGTGGGCATCGACCTCCGTCTACAGTGACATCGAGCCACACGAGCCGATGATCCGAGCTCGGAGCGGGCCGGTCGCCCCAGACCAACGAGGCGGCGGGGTCGGCCCCCGCCGGCCAGAACACGCCCCCACCGCAGACCCGCATTCCCTTCGAAGGCAGTAGATAGTCCACGCGCAGATTGCCGGCCACCCGGTCATTGAAGTCGACAGTGTCGGAGCTCGGGTCCCCGCGCTGCGTGTCATTCGCGCCGCCCTGCGCGGCACTGGCCTCGGCGGCACCTGCGCTTTGCGGTACGAAGCGCGGGTCGACGCGCGGATGCGCGAGCAGTGCGCCAATGGCGGCATTCAGGCTGGCGCCATCGGTGGGATCGGAGTTCAGGTCGCCCATGATGACGAACGCCTTGCCGCGAAATCCGCCGCGGAGTCCGTCGTCGTCGCGAATGTATTTCGCGCCATCCAGATAATCGCTCCAGAAGCGGATCTCGTCGTGGTTGCGTTTGCCATTGCGATCTTCGGCGCCGTCGAAGGCGGGAGGAGTCGGGTGGCTTGCGAGCAGGCGCAAGGTGGTCCGTCCGAGGCGAACCGGGACATCCCAGTGGCTCTTGGAGGAGAGCGGCAGTACCGCTAGCTCCTGCGGTGAATACCAGTCTGCGGCGGCCGGTGTACCTCCATCGTCGGGCAGCAGCGCACCCGGCATGTCGCGCCAGAG
>DASTTJ010000144.1:0-4388 GCA_035760205.1 Steroidobacteraceae bacterium
GGCGCTCGCCCTCACCATCCCGATCGCCGGGGCGATCAACATCGTCGTCCTGCGCAGGAGCGCGGCGCACCTCGATCTGATGCCCGCAGTGATGCTCGGCGCGCTCATCTCGGCCTTGGTCACGCTGCCCTTCGCGCTGCCGTTCGCCGCCAGCGCGCGCGATCTTCTCGTGCTCGGCGTGCTGGGCGTGTTCCAGCTCGGCGTGCCTTGCCTGCTGCTCGTTTTGGTGAGCCGCACGCTCACAGCGCCCGAAATAGCGCTGCTCGCGCTGCTGGAAGTGGTGCTGGGGCCGCTGTGGGCGTGGCTCGGCGCGGGCGAAGTGCCAGGCTATGCCACGGTGATGGGTGGCCTGATCGTGCTCGCGGCGCTGGCGGGCAACGAATTCGCGGCATTGATGCAGCGCAGGCGCGCGCCCTAGTTAGGCCCCCTATCCATCATCGACGCAGGAGATTCAATGACCTCTTTCGCACTCATCGTCAAACACAAGACTCACCCCGGGAAACGGGATGAAGTCCGAAAAGTCTGGGAGAAGCACATGGCGCCAGCCATCTCGGCCAATTCTGGCCATACTGCCTATTTCTATTGTTTTGACAACGCTGACCCGGATTCAATCTCCGCATTCCAACAGTACAAAAGTGTTGAAGCATCGCAAGAGTTCTTAAGGACGGACAGCTACGCCACATACTTAAAAGAAGTCGAACCACTGCTGTCCGGTCCGCCGCAAGTCACAGCGCTGACTCCAATGTGGTGCAAAGGGGCCTAGCAGCGCCATGAACAAGGACAGCGACCTTGAGCAGATGTCCCGAGAACAGCTCATCGAGGAGATTAGAAAGCTTCGACGAGGCATTCGGGAGCACCGTGATTGCAGCCGACATGAGCTCTGTTGGCATCATCCGACTCTTTGGGGCCTCCTTCCAGAAAAGACCGACCCATTGCCTGTCGTTCCGGATTGGCCGCAGTTTCTCGAAGGGTGCTTGAAGTATCGCAAGTCACTCGACGAGCAAGCACCTCACGCGCCTCGCACAAAGGACTCATATCGGTCGTGACGCTGATGCGCAACCGGCGGCTCCAGGCGAGCGCGGTGATCGCGCGTCGCTTAAGTTTGAGCGCAGGGGCCCGCACTGCTGGTGCCGAGCGTTAGGCGCGAGCTAAACCACGGCCAGCGAGCTTTGCTGTGGCCGGCCGCCGCAAGGCCTGCGGTGGCAAGCCGAATGCCCGTAAGAACGCTCGGCGCATACGCCCCGGATCGCCGAACCCACTGATCTCGGCGATGTGCTCGAACGACGCGTGGCTGGTTTCAATCGCCGCACGTGCAGTTTCGAGACGCAGGCGTTCCACGACTTTCGCGGGCGTCGCTCCTGTCTCTGCCACGAAAGCGCGCGCGAAATGGCGCGGGCTCATGGCAACGCGATGAGCAAGTAGCTCGACGGGCAAGGGATCGGCAAGGTGCTTCCGTGTCCATTCGATGAGTTCTGAGAATCGGCCAGTTCTCCCACCAAGCTCCACGAAGCCCGAGAACTGCGATTGACCACCAGGGCGCCTCTGGTGCACAACGAGCTGCTGCGCCGTGCGCCGCGCGACCTCGGGCCCTACGTCGTCCTCAATAAGGCCGAGCGCCAGATCGATGCCAGCGGAGATGCCCGCCGAAGTCCAGACGTTGCCGTCCCTGACAAAGATCAGGTCATCATCCAGCGTGACATTCGGATAGCGACGCCTGAAATAATCCGTGCTTGCCCAGTGCGTCGTGGCACGAAGGCCATCTAGCAACCCGGCCTCAGCCAACACGAAGGCGCCCGAGCAAACGCTGGCAATGCGTCTTGCCTTCGTGCGCTTTAGCCAAGCCAAAATGGCTTTAAGTGACGGCATTGAGCGCTCGATTTCGCCGCCTGACACGATGATGGTGTCGTAGGGCCCGCGCTTCAGTGGCTTTGCTGAGAGCTTTATCCCGGACGAGCTTTCCACTTCCCCACCGCCGGGCGCGAGCAAGGTGACGCCATAGCTTCCCGGACAAAACCGCTCGGCAATCTCGAGGGCAGTGGTGGGGCCGGCGGCATCCAATAGCTGAAAGCCAGGATGAATCACGACGGCAACTGATCTGCGCATGGCAGTTTTCGCTCGATTTATGTCATTGCAGACATTACTGTGCGCCGCTAAATTGGTGCCGTCAAGACATACATTGGCGAAAGTCGAACGGACTGGGCAACCCGTCGGCGTTACACACCAGCGCTACTCAGTACGCAATGCGCAGCCCTGCCCCAATCTCATTTTAGGAGACACAATGAAAGCGAAGACCACATCTGAAGTAATCGAGCAGTTCAACCGGGCATTCGAGCAACACGATGCGTCCTTGCTGACCGATCTGGTTGGAGAGGAGTGCGTCATGGAGAGCGTGGAACCGGCTCCGGATGGCACCCGCTATGTGGGCCGCGACGTTAACCTGACCTTTTGGCAAAACCTGGCCAACAACAAAGACGGCGCGTTCGCTGCGGAGGAAATTTTGACATCCGGCGATCGCGCCACGGTCCGCTGGCGCTTTCGGTTCGGGCCAGGGCCCGCGCAATCGGTTAGGGGCGTAACTCTCATGCGAGTCCGCGACGGCAAGATCGTGGAAGCCCTTGGCTACTCGAAGAGCGGCGATACACCCGTCGCCAACGCCGTCCGAAGCGCCGGAAGTCCTGATGAACTGCAGGCAAATCGATGAGCAAGCGAAAAGTAATCGTCGCGGGATGGTATACCGTCGATCCGGGGAAACGAGACGAGGTAGTCGAGAGTTGCAAGGATATGGTAATCCGCGCTAGAAACGCCCCGGGGTGCCTGGACTTTGCGATTACGGCCGATCCAGTCAATTCGGATCGGATCAATATGTTCGAGTTCTGGCAATCCGAGAAGCACTTGAACTCGTGGCGCACTGTTTCCAAGGGCCCGAAGAAGACCGCTCCAATGCTTAAAATGGAAGTGCAGAAACATGTCATCCACCAATCAGGGCCGCCGTTCAATCGGCGTCGTAAGAAATGAGGACGAGCAAGTTCTGGCAGCCACCTGACAGGCAGTTGCGGTGGACCAGGAACCTCATTCGATAGCCGCCCGACACTATGCAGCCGCCAGCCGCCGCAACTCCGGCAAACAGGAACCGCAACTGGTGCCGCAGCGCAGTTCCTTCTGCAACCGCGCCAGGTCGGCGCCCGCCGCCACCACGACGCGGATCTCGGATTCGCGTACGCCGTAGCAAGCGCACACGGCACGACTTGCGGCGGCCGACGGCGTTGCCGACAGCAATCCCTCCTCGGTAACTTCGGCGCGGGAGAGCATTGCCTGCCGAAAGTACTCCGCGCCCGTCAGGTCGCCCGTCAGGCGGAACGCCTTCAGCGCACCGCTTTCGATGCGCACGCGCTTCTCGATGCCGCGCTTTGCGTCGCGGTGCAGGAGCGTCGCACCGTCCAGACCGAACTCCGTGTCGAGGGCCGCCAGGGCTTCGGCATCCGGGTCGCCGGCGCATGCGAGTTCGAGCGCCACCAGCGTTTCGTGCCCCGCCTCCGCGAGCGTCAGCGAAGCGTAGTCGAAGCACTGCAGCCAGCGGTGCGGCGCCCCGCCGAATCCAACAAGCAGGCTGCGCCACTTCGCCTCGAAAGGCTCCAGCCGTACCGCCGCGTGCTTGAGCTCAGGTTGCTTCGAATGCGGATCGATCGCCCCCAGCGTGAGCGAATTCGTTCCCGCACCGGCAGTGAAGCGCCCTCCCCAATGCATCGCAACGAAAGCGTCGCCTGGGCGCAGGTCTTCCGAGCCGCGTGCTCGCATCACCATCGCGCCGCGCCGGCTCGCAACGCGCACGAGGCTACCCTCCACGATGCCGAGGCCCGCGAGCGTGCCCGGATGCACGTTCACATCCGCCTCCGGGCTGTGGCTGAAGAGGCGCGCCACGAGCCCGGTGCGCGTCATGCTGTGCCACTGGTCGCGCAGCCGCCCGGTGTTGAGCCGCAGCGGATACTCCGCGTCCACCGCCTCCGCCGGCGGCACGTACTCCGTGGCAACGAAGCGCGCGCGCCCGGAGGGCGTCGGAAATACCCCGTCGGCATACAGCCGCGTGCGTCCGCCACGCGCGCCCTCGGGATACGGCCACTGCTGCGGCCCTTCGCGCTCCAGCAGCGCATAAGACAACCCCGTGATGTCGAGGTCGCGTCCGCGCGTGCTCTCGCGATGCTCGAGGAACACGTTCTCCGCCGACGCATAGCCGAAGTGGACGTTCTTGCGCAGGCGCCGGTCGAGCCGCCGCGCGAAGTCCGCGGCGATCTGCCAGTCCGCACGCGCTTCTCCCGGCGGCGCCACGGCCGCGCGCACGCGCGAGATGCGCCGCTCGGAATTGGTGACCGTGCCCTCCTTCTCGCCCCAGG
>DASTTJ010000145.1:0-16236 GCA_035760205.1 Steroidobacteraceae bacterium
CTTGTTGGCCGGCCGGCGCGGCACGCATGACGAGGATGTCGACCCGGTGACGACGTTCGAGCCGCGTTCATATGCCACGGGCGATGTGGGCCTGCAGTGGCGCTGGCATGAAGAGTTTTCCCTGCGGGTGGCGTACGACTACACCTGGCAGGAATTTCGTGACGCACCGACCGATGCAACCTCGAGTGGCGCATCGATCTCGCTTTTCTATCAACCCCTGCAACGTCGCTTGGCAAGGAACGACTGACAATGGACTCCGATAACAATCAGGAATTTTCCGGCTACATTCACGCGATCGCGCGCCGCAAGGCGCTGTTGTTCGGTATCGCGATCCCCATTGCCGTGCTCGCCGTGCTGCTCTCGATCGCACTGCCGGATGTCTACACATCATCCGCGCTCGTGGAAATCGACGAGTCCTCGAGCGCGCAATCACTATCCCAGAGCTCCGGCGGCGAAAGTTATGCCGACCAGTACGTGCAGAACCTCAAGGGCATCGTGCTGACCGACAGCAACTTGCGCAAGATGATCAAGGAACACGACCTGTATCCGGATCTCGAGGAAGACACCAGCGCGATGCTCAAGCGCGTCAAGCGCGACATCAGCGTGAACATCGTGACCACACCGATCCTCGATCCGCGCACCGGACGCGAGCGCGAAGTCGTCGACGCTTTCACCTTGACGTTCGACCATCGTGACCCCGCCCGCGCGCAGCTGGGCGCGGAATGGCTGGTCACCGCGTTCCTCGCCGAACATCGCCGCCAGCGTCAGGGGCGCGCGTCGAACGCGGCTCAGTTTTATTCGAAGGAGGCCGAGCGGGTTCGAACACAGGTCGCCGGGCTCGAGTCCAAGCTCGCCGACTTCAAGAGAGCCAACGCCGGGCAGCTGCCAGAGCTCACGGAAGTGAACATGTCGATCATGGATCGCACCGAAAGCCAGCTCGAGCAGATCAACACGCAAATGAGCGGGTTGCGCCAGGAGCGCGTGTTCCTTGCCGCGCAGCTCGAGCAGACGCGTGCCGCGGGCCCCGATGCGGGAAGTGTTCGCCAGCTCGAGGACCAGTATTCGCGCATGCGCTCGACGTATGACGAAAGTCATCCGGACATGGTGGCGCTGCGGCGCCAGATCGACAGCCTGAAGTTCGGCACCAGCGCTGGCGCCGGTTCATCGCTGCGTTCGCAGTTGAACGCCAAGCGCTCCACGCTCGCCGAAGCGCGGCAGCGTTACGGCGCGGAGCACCCGGACATCCGGAAACTGCAGCGTGACATCGAGACGCTCGAGACGCGCATGAAGAACGGCGAGCGCGGCGACGTCGAGAGGTCCGATGGCAGTCCGATGGGCATGCAGTTGCGCACGCAGATCAATGCCATCGACAGCCAGCTCGGCAGTCTCATGGTGCGCAGCGCCGAGTTGCGAGCCAAGATCGAAGGTCTCGAACGCAACGTCACCGCTGCGCCCCAGGTGGAACGTGAGTACGCAAACGCGACGCGCGATCTCACCATCGCGCGCGAGAAGTACGAGCAGTTGCTCAATCGGCAGATGGATGCCGAGGTCAGTGAAGCGGCCATAGTCGGCGGCCGCGCCGATGAATTCCGGCTGATTCAGGCGCCGATGCTGCCGGGCGCCCCGGGCAAACCGCAGCGGCTGGCAATTCTGCTGATCGGACTAGTCGCCGCGGTGGTGCTCGGACTCACCGGCACGGTGGCGGCCGAAGCGCTCGATCCAAAAGTGCGTGGCGCCCGGGACATCCGCGAACTGCTGTCGGTTTCGCCGCTCGTCGCCATCCCCGCGATCCGCAATTCACGCTCGCGCCGGCGCAACGCCTGGCGATTCGTCACGGCCAGCGCCAGCGGCGTGATCGGCGTGTGGGTCGTGTTCATCGCCATCCAGAACTACCTGTGACCCAATGAGAGACCCATCAATGAGTACGACCATGGAAGACGCGATCCGCCGCAATTTTGCCGACCGCCCCGGTGCCGACCGGTCGGGCGCCGACCGGTCGGGTGCGGAGCGACCGAACTCCATCGACGCGGCAAACCTGCGGCAGCGCGTACGCCGTGTTGCCGCGGCTCCGGCCGACCTGCAACAAGCCAGGCGCTTCCGCCAGGCCAGTGTCGACGCCCGCGCGATGGAACGTCAGTGCATCCTGCCCGCCGTCTCCGACGTCGCCGCGCTCCGTGCATTCAAGATCCTGCGCACGCGCGTCCTGCGGCGACTCGATATGCACAAGTGGAACAGCATCGCCGTCTCCGGAATGTCGGTAGGCGAGGGCAAGACCATGACTGCGATCAATCTCGCGCTGGCGCTCTCGCAGGATGTGAATACCTGGGTGTTCCTGGTCGACCTCGACCTGCAACGCCCGCAGATTGCCAACTACCTCGGCATGAGCTTCGAGAAGGGGTTGTCCGACTATCTGCTCGGCAAGGCCGAGCTCGACGAAATCGTCTACAACCTGCAGTCCGAGCGCCTGGGCATCATTCCGAACGCGCGGGCCTTCCAGCATTCCTCGGAGTTCCTGAATTCGCCTCGCATGGGTGAGTTCACGGCCGCGCTGGAGCGCGAGATGCCGCGCCGGATCGTCATTTTTGACATGCCGCCGCTGCTCGCCTCCGACGATGTGCTGGCCTTTGCTCCGCAATTCGACTCGCTGCTGCTGGTCGTGTCCGAGGGCAAGAGCGGGCGGGCCATGTTGCGCGGCGCGAAGGAAGTGCTGAGCGAGATGAATCTGCTCGGCGTCGCACTCAACCGCTCCAAGGAAAGAAACGAAAGTGCTTATTACTAAGGATGGTGGCGTTGCGGACGAAGAAATGGGGTCTGGCACCATCTTCGGGGTCGAAAATGGAGCCAGACCCCTGGCTAACAGGGAGGTCTTGCACAAGCGCATCAGCATCTTCGGGTTGGGGTATGTCGGCGCGGTGTCGTTGGCCTGTCTCGCGCGCGATGGTCATCAGGTGACCGGTGTCGATATCGATCCGGTCAAACTCGGTCTCATCCGCAGCGGCAAGTCGCCGATTCTCGAGGAAGGCATTCAGGAGCTCATGCGCGACGTGGTCGCCTCCGGCCGCGTTTCCGTGACCCACGATGCGATGCGGGCACTCCAGGACACGGACCTGACGTTCGTGTGCGTGGGTACGCCGTCAGCGCCCAATGGCAGCCAGGACCTTACTGCCGTCTTGCGTCTCGCCGAGCAGATCGGCGCTGCGCTGAAACTCAAGAAAACGTTTCACACCATCGTGATCCGCTCGACGGTGCAGCCGGGGACGGTCGAAGACCAGATCGAGCCCATTCTGGAACGTGTCAGCGGCAAGAAGTCGGGCATCGATTTCGGTGTGTGTTTTCAGCCGGAGTTCCTGCGCGAGGGATCTTCGATTCGCGACTATGATCACCCGCCGTACACCATCGTCGGTGGCAACTGTGAAGCCGCGGTCAACGCAGTGCGGGAAGTCTTCCAGCACCTCGACGGACGGTTCCTCGTCACGAACATCCGCGTCGCCGAAACACTCAAGATGGCGTGTAACGCTTTTCATGCGCTCAAGATCACGTTTGCCAACGAGATCGGCCGCGTGTCGCAATGTATGGGCATCGATTCGCACGAAGTCATGCGACTGGTGTGTGCCGACAAGCGCCTGAACATCTCACCGGCCTATCTGAAGCCGGGGTTCGCCTTCGGCGGCTCCTGCCTGCCCAAGGACCTGCGCGCGTTGACCAATATCGCGAAGCAGAACGACATCGTGTTGCCGATGCTGTCGAGCCTGCTCGCGAGCAATCGCGTGCACATCGATCATGCCGTCGACAAGATCCTCAAGCTCGGCCGGCCCAGGGTCGGCATGCTCGGGTTGTCGTTCAAGACCGGTACCGACGATCTGCGCGAATCGCCGCTGGTGCTGGTGGCGAAGCGGTTGTTAGGCGAGGGCTGCGAGTTGCGCATATTCGATCCGGAAGTCCAACTTTCGAGATTGTTAGGAGCGAACCGCAGTTACATCGATGCCAACATTCCCCACCTGGGATCGCTGCTGTGCGCCAACATCGAGGAGATGATCGATCCATCGGACGTCATCCTCGTGGGTCTCCAGCAGTCCGCGCTCAACGATGCGTTGCAGGCGCGGGTGCGCCCCGAACACTTCGTGCTGGACCTCGTGAATCTGCCCAATCGGGACCTGCTGCGTTGCCGGTACGAGGGCATCTGCTGGTAGCAGGGCGCCGGCTGTGTCCGGGCATATATAAGAGTGGTGCGGAGCACCACTTTGGCGCCGCGTCACATTTCGGCGCGTGAGTAAAATCTTCAATTTCACTTAAGCCGTTGAAATCATTCTTTTGTCGGCGTCCGCCGACGTAGGAGTCGTCGGGCAGAATTGGGCCATCGCGTTGAATCAATTGCTTCGGGGGCCGTAAATCTGTCCACACCCCAGCCGGGGTTGCCAGAGGGCTCCGACAAATGTTTCAACTGACGCGTGGTTTTGTAAGTGCGCTCCTACCAGTGCTGCTATTGGCCTTCTGCAATGGCTGCGGCGGTGGCGGTGCATCTTCCGCAAGTCCTGCCGCGCCTTCGGCCCCGCCAGCCGTCTCCGCACCGGCTCCCGTCAACCACGCTCCAACCATCGCGGGCGAAGTCGTCACGACCGCTCGGGTGGGTGAGACCTACGTCTGGCAGCCGGTCGCCGCGGACGTCGATGGCGACACGCTGCACTTTACGGCCGTAAACCTTCCGCCCTGGGCCAGCATGGACCCGACCAACGGGTACGTCACCGGCACGCCCGGTGAAACCGACGTCGGCATCTACGAGTCGATCACGATCACGGTGGCGGACGCGCAGCTACAGAGCGCGACCGCGCCGTTTTCCATCACCGTCGAGGGCAATGCCGGCTCGGGAGTCGCATCGCTGCAGTGGGAGACGCCGCCCTCGAAGGTGGATGGCTCGCCGCTCGATGATCTCGCGGGTTATCGCATCCTCTACGGACGTTCGAGCGAAGACCTCGACCAGAGCGTGCTCATCGACAATCCGGCGGCCACGACATTCGAGTTCAACAGTCTGGCAAGCGGCGTCTGGTATTTCGCGGTGGTCGCCGTGAATGTCAACGGCCTCGAGGGTCCGCCGACCACCGTCGCCACGAAGTCGATCTGACAAACATCTTCCTGTTTTCCGAGAGGTTCCTGTAATGAACTTTGCTAGTGTCCGTTGCAGCCATGCATCGAACCGTCGCTCCGTGAAGTCCTTGGGCTTGTTAGCCATCGGTTTGACTGCCATGGTCACTACTGTGGCGCAGGCGGTTCCCGTCATCCCCGGCGCCGCGGGTTACGGCATCGACACTCCCGCCGGTCGCGGCGGCACGGTCTACAAAGTGACCAACCTCAATGCGAGCGGCAGCGGATCGCTGAAAGCGTGCGTTGATGGAACCACGGCACGAATCTGCGTATTCGAAGTGTCCGGCACCATCCGCCTCACTTCCGATCTGACTATTCGCAACAACAAGCTGACTATCGCCGGGCAGACGGCTCCGTCGCCGGGCATCATGATCCGCGGCGCGGCGATCAAGATCACCGCCTCCGACGTGCTCATCCAGCATCTTCGCGTTCGAGCCGGCGATGACGTCAATGGGCCGGATCCGGAAAACCGCGACTCGCTCAAGATCGAAGGCACCAGCGCGAAGCCGGTGCGCAACGTCGTCATCGATCACTGCTCGTTCAGCTGGGCGCTCGATGAGACGGCCAGCGTCTGGGGCCCGCACGACAACATCACCTTCAGCAACAACATATTCGCAGAGCCGCTCAACGAGTCCATGCATCCGAGCTACAGCGGCGTGGGCACCATGAAGCATGGATATGGCGTTCTGATCGGCACTGCCGCGAACAGCAGCGTGAGCATGATCGGCAACCTGCTGGCGCACCAGGTGGAGCGCAATCCGCTCTCACGCGCGCAGGAGTTCGTGTTCGTCAACAATCTCGTCTACAACCGCGGCACCATGGACCTCGACTTGCAGAGCCAGGAAGGGCGGGTCACCCGCAGTTCGGTGGTGGGCAACGTGTTCCTGAGGGGTCCGAGCTTCAGCCGCGATACCAAGCCCATCTTCGTACGCACCTCCGGCAGCCTCTCGCTGGTCTCCGGCAGCCGTGTTTATGTGTATGACAATCACGCGCCGGACAGCGGCAGCACCTTCTCGGCGCTGGTCACTCTTACCGGCGGCGACGTTCTTTCGGGGCTGATGTCGCAGACCAATGCACCGGTCTGGAACAACGGGCTCGTGGCGCGCGCCACCGCGAGCGGCGCCGTCTACAACAACGTGCTCAAGTATGCTGGCGCGCGTCCTACGGATCGCGACACCGTCGACAAGCGCATCGTGCAGAACGTCAAGAGCCGCAACGGTCAAATCATCAATTGCGTGGCATCCAACGGCACCACTCGCTGCAACAAGAACGCCGGCGGCTGGCCGTCGCTTGCGCAGAACGTGCGTCGCCTGACGATTCCCGCCAATCCGAACACCACGGCGTCGAACGGCTACACCAACATCGAAAACTGGCTTCACACCATGGGCCTGAATGTGGCAGGTGTGATACCTGCCTCGAGTCCTACATCACCACCGGCGCTGTCAGTGCGTTGATTACGCCAGCAGCAGCAACCGACGGACGTGTAATCGTCCGGCGATAACACATCGAGCCAGGGGCCGGCGTTCAAACGACCGGCCCTTTTCTATTCTGACGGCGTGTAGGAAAAGGGCGCGTCCGTTGAGAACCGAATACCAAGATCAGATCAGCCAGCCGATCTATTTCAAGCGTGGCATGTCATCGGCAGCTCCCGTGCTGCTGTGGCTGCTCGAAGCTTTGCCTGCGGTCCTGGCCGGGGTGATGTTCTATCCGCTCACCCGGATTTACGACGTCGAGTTCGGCCGGCCGTTCGCCGTGCTGTCGATTCTGGCCGCCACGTTCACACTGGCCATCCTGCCTTCGCGCAACCCCACGCGGCAGATCATCTCGGGCCGGCTCGAACTCGCCACTCACCTCCTGTTTCGCTGGGCCGTGCTCGTCGCCGCGTTGCTCGCGCTCGGTTACATGACCAAATTCTCGGAGGACTTCTCCCGGCGCGTCATCGTCACCTGGGTGCTGGTGACGCCGGTGTTGCTGGTAATGCTCTCGCTGATCCTCCAGGGCGTCGCCCGCGCGTTGCTGCGCGACGCGGCGCAGGCGCGCCGCGCAGTCATCGTGGGCTGCACGCAGGCGAGCATTGAGCTGACGAAGCGGCTGGCACTGCATGTGGAGCTTGGCATCTCCGTCGCCGGCTTCTTCGACGATCGCGGCAGCGACCGTCTGGGCTGTGCGAAGGTGGCGCAATTGCTGGGCCGATTCGATGATGTGGCGGCGTTCGTCAAGAATCGGAACATCGATGTGATCTTCTTTGCGCTGCCGCCCGGACACGTGGCGCGCGTGCGCGAGCTGGTGAACGAACTCGGGGACACCACCGCGTCCATCTATTTCCTGCCCGACGTGTCGGGCTTCGATGTCATTCAGCAGCGCACCAGCGACATCCTCGGGATGCCGGTGGTCGCGATGTGCGAGACGCCGTTCCATGGCTATCGGGGACTCATCAAGCGTCTCATGGACGTCACCATCGCCATCGGTGCGCTGATCGTGCTGTCGCCGCTGCTGCTCGGCATCGCCATTGCCGTCAAACGTGGATCACCCGGTCCTGTCTTATTCCGGCAGCGTCGTTATGGGCTGGATGGGCGCGAGATCAACGTCTACAAATTTCGCACCATGACCGTGTGCGAGAACGGGGCGCGCGTGACGCAGGCTTCGCGGAATGACAGCCGCGTGACACCGGTTGGCAAGCATTTGCGCCGGTGGTCGCTCGACGAACTACCGCAGTTGTTCAACGTTCTGCAGGGCAGGATGAGCATCGTAGGACCACGCCCACATGCTGTCGCGCACAACGAGGAATACCGGAAATTGATCAAACGGTACATGGTGCGACACAAGGTTCTGCCGGGCATTACGGGATTGGCGCAGGTGCGCGGATGCCGTGGTGAGACTGCCCGGGTGGAGCACATGGAAGCCCGCGTGTTGTTCGATCTCGAGTACATGCGTCGGTGGTCACCGATGCTGGATCTGGAAATCATCCTGGCCACCGCGGTTGCCGTGATCAAGACCGACAACGCGTACTGACCAGGATTCACGCATGCCGACAATTCTCGGATTCGCCGCACTCTTCCTGCTGGCAACCGACGCGCTCAATTGGGATCTGAGTCTTCTGCCCGGAGTCTCGGCGAAGAACCTGATCATCTACTTCATCGCAGTGCTGCTCGCGCTGCGCATGGTGATGAGCCGCGCCTCCATCATGGCCGCCGGCCAGATGCAGGGCGCGTTCATCGTGCTGATCGGTTATGCCATCGTCACGTGGCTGATTGCTGCGCTGCTCATCCAGTATCCTCACTACAGCCTGATCGCCAGCGGCATCCAGCTCAAGAGCGCGCTGGTCGATCACTACATTTTCTTCCTGGTGTTCCTGTTCGGCGTGCAGACGGCGGAGGACGCGATGAAGGTGGTCAAGGGCCTGTTGCTCGGCGCACTGCTCGCGAACATGGTGACCATCCTCGACGCGGCCGGCATCATGAGCCTCGGATTCCGCATCCGTGAAGATGGCCGCACCACGGGGGCCATTGGCGAGTCCAATCAGTACGCCGCCTTCATCATCCTGTTCCTGCCGGCCACCATCGCGGCTGCAGTCGCGGCGCATGGGTTCCGCCGCCTGTTCTGGTTCGGCGCGTCACTGGTGGCCTGCATGACGCTGGTCATGACCGCGTCACGCGGAGGGTTCGTGGGACTCGCGATGATGTGCGCGGCCGGGGCCTATCTCTACCGCCACCTCATCTCCTATGGGCGCATCTCCGGCTGGGTGTTCGGTTCGTTGATCCTGCTGGTGCTGGTCGTTTCGTTCTCGCAGTACGGCAATCTGCTTGCCGAACGCATGATCGGTACCTCGGGCTCCATCGACGCCAGCACCGCTTCTTCAGGTCGCAGTGACATCTGGGCGACCGCGATCGCCACCATGTTCGAGCAACCCATTACTTTCGTGACCGGCTACGGATGGGACGCGTATTCGTCCATGCCTTTCCAGTTCTCGCCGCATAACCACTACCTGGCACTGTGGTTCAACCTGGGCCTGGTCGGGTTGTCCTTCGGCTCCTATCTGCTGTTTTCCGCGATCGGGCGCGCGCGACGGGCCAGCCTGCATGCCGCGCCGCCGTTGCGCGGCCAGCTCATCGCCTTCGTGCTCGGCACCGTCGGTGTCTGCACCGCAGTGTTCTTTGTCGACCTGCACAAGCCCTGGTTCTATTTCTGGATGTACGCGGGTCTGGCCATGCGCATGGCGCTGTGCGTGGAGAAGGACCCGATTGAACAGCCCGCCGTGACGCCACGCCCGAGGCGTCCGGCCGTACGGCGCGATCCTTACGGTTGGGCGAATCACGGGACGCATTCATGAGCGCCCGCCGCATCTGCATCGTGGGTCTGGACTCGTACGGCATGTTGTCGGGCGAGGAGGATCCCAAGTACATCGGCGGGGAAGCCATTCAGCACGTGCTGGTGGCGCGTGCCTGGCGCGATCTCGGCCACGAAGTCTCGATGATCGTTCACGACGAGGGGCAGGGCGCGCGACGCGTATGTGATGGCATCACCGCCATCGCCGCGCATGCGCGTCACGGCGGGCTTCCAGGCTTTCGGTTTTTCCATCCCCGCGCCACGCGGCTTTTGTCCGCGCTCATTGCTGCGGACGCCGACACTTACTACCAGTCGCCAGCCGGCGCCTATACCGGCATCACCGCGTGGTTCTGCCGCGCCACCGGCCGGCGTTTCATCTTTCGTGTCGCCTCGGACAGCGACTGCGAGAAGGAACATAGCCGCATCCAGTTCTGGCGTGACCGCAAACTATTCAACTACGGGCTGCGGCATGCCGACGTGGTGGCGGCGCAGACCGAGTTCCAGGCGCAGCTGCTGCGCGAGAACCATGGGATCGAGAGCACCGTAGTCAACATGATGGTCGAGCCTCCACGTGGCGGCGCGCCGGCCGAGAAAGATATCGACGTCCTCTGGATCAGCAATCTGCGGCCGCTCAAGCGGCCGGAGCTCGCGCTCGAGCTTGCGCGCCAGCTTCCAAAGGTCAGGTTCTCGCTGGTCGGCGGCCCGATGCCCGGAGGCGAAACCTACTACGAGGACGTCTGCGCAGCGGCCAGCCGGCTGCCCAACCTGAACATGCTGGGTGCGGTGCGTTACGCGGATAGCGGTGTGCTGTTCGATCGCGCGAAGATCTTTCTCAACACTTCGAGCATCGAGGGTTTCCCCAATACTTTCCTGCAGGCGTGGGTCCGCGGTGTTCCGGTGGTGTCGTTCTTCGATCCGGATTCGCTGGTGCAGCGCCTGAAGCTCGGCTACATCGCCAGCTCGATCGACGAGATGCGCGAAGGCATCCGCAGCCTGCTCGATCATGATCCTGACCGCGATCGGATCGGACTGCGCGCGCGCGAATTCGTCACGCGCGAGTACACCACCGGTGTCGCCGCCCGTTACCTCGAACTACTCGACCGCAAGTCGCCGCAGATGCGGCTCGACACCGCCCAGGGAGCCAACCTGCCATGACCTCGCCCACATTCATCGACGCCCGGATCGACCCGCCACTGGCTTTGGCCGCACAGGAGTCCACCGTAGTGGATAGTCCACGCAGCGACGTCCTGTTCGTTCTCAGCAGCCTCGCGGTCGGCGGTTCGGAGCGCAAGATTGCGCGCATGGCGAACCGCCTGACGGAAGACGGCGTGCGCGTGAGTCTCGCGTGCCTCAATGGGCCGTACACCATCGAGGCCAGTCTGCGTCGCGACGTCAAGCTCAGCAAACTCGAGCGCCAGGGCAAGTTCTCGCTGGCCACTGTGTGGCGCCTGCGCCAGATGATTCTCGCTGAGCGCCCGGCGACGGTGATTGCGGTCAATCTCTACCAGGCCCTGTACGTCGCCTGCGCCACCTGGTTGCTTCCGCATCGGCCCCGCACCGTCGCGCTGGTGAACACCTCGACGTTTCGTGGACGTCGATGGTGGAAGCGCACCTATCGGTTCGTGCTGACGCGCTTCGACCAGACCGTGCATGGCTCGCAGGCGCAGCGCCAGTTCTGGCTGAGCGGGGATCGCCGCTCGCATGACAACTCGTCGGTCATCTACAACGGCGTGGATTCGGCGCATTTTGAGCCGGTGGTGGCTTTCGAAGCGGCCAAGCGCTTGCGCGCGAAACTCGGTGTCGGCGCGCAGTCGCTGCTCATGGGCACCGTGGGTCGCCTGCGCCCCGAGAAGAATCAGGAAGTCTTGTTGACCACGCTGCGCCGCCTGCGCGTCGCGCGAGTCGACGCTCATCTGGTGATCGCCGGCGACGGGCCCATGCGCGAACATCTGGCGCGCCGGGCGGTGGAACTGGAAGTGGCCGATCGCGTGGCCTTCATCGGCGAGCTCGACGACGTACGTCCAGTACTGACTGCGCTCGATGTGTTCATTTTGCCGTCGGTCGCGGTCGAGTCCTTCTCCAACGCGGCGCTCGAAGCCATGGCCATCGGGCGCCCGGTGATCCTCAGCGACATCGGCGGTGCGCGTGAGATGATCGACGATGGCGTCGAGGGTTATGTGGTCTCGCCCACGGAACTCTCTGCGCGTCTCCCCGCGCTCATCGCCGCGCTGTACGCCGACGGGCGCAAGCGCCAGGCGATGGGACAGGCGGCTCGTCGCCGCGCGGAGACTCGGTTCTCGGTGTCCGCCATGGTGGCCGCATATCGAGCGCTGCTCGGTGGGGAGAGCGCATGACGCCCGACCCGGTGTCATTGACCCTGGCTCCGTCCCCGCTACCGGCGATGCGCCCGTCGCCGTCGGCGCGGCGCATCAAAGTGCTGCAGCTCGGACCGGGACTGGATGTGCGCGGCGGCATCACCACAGTGGAGCAACACATCTGCGACTATCTGGCGCCTTACGTTTCGCTGCGCCACGTCGCCACGATGGAAGAGGGCTCGGCATTCGCCCGTCTCACGGTGTTCGCACGCGCGGCGCAGGCTCTGCAACGCACGCTCAACGATCTCGATCCGGCCATCGTGCACATCCACTTCGCCTCGCGTGGCAGCACGTTGCGCAAACTGATCCTGGCAAGCATGGTGACGCGTGCCGGACGCCCGCTGGTCCTGCACGCCCACGGCGGGTACTTCGACCAATTCCACCGCCGTCTGCCCGCGGTCCTGCGCCGCACCGTCAACTCCATTCTGCAACGCGCGAATGTGCTGATCGCGCTGTCGCCGCGCTGGCGCGATTTCTACATCAACGAGTGCGAGCTCTCGCAGGGACAGGTGGCAGTGCTGCCGAACCCGGTGCGCTGGAGTCCGGACACACCCGATCGGTCCGCGCACCGCGAGGTGCAATTCCTGTTTTTGGGCCGCATGTGCCGGAAGAAGGGTACCTACGATCTGGTAAACGCATTCGCGGCGCTGCCGGATTCTGTTCGTTCGCGGGCCCGTCTCGTGCTGGCCGGCGACGGCGATCTGGCGGAGATCCGCGCGCTGGCCGCGCCGTTTGGCGAGCGGGTGCGCGTTCTATCCTGGATAGATAGCGCCGAACGTGACCGTCTGCTCGCGCAGAGCGATGTCTTCGTGCTGCCGTCGTATAACGAGGGCGTTCCCATGTCGCTGCTCGAGGCGATGGCCTCGGGACTGCCGGCCATCGTCACACCGGTGGGCGGCATTCCCGATGTGTTCAGCCATGGCGTCGAAGGTCTCATCGTCGAGCCGGCACATGTGGCGGATCTCAGCGCCGCGATGGCGCGGCTGGTGAATGACGATGACGAGCGGCGGGCCGCCGGAAGACGTGCGCACGAACGCGCTCGCTCCTTTGACGTCCACAACTATGCGCGGCGTCTGGCGGACATCTATCAGCGCATAGCGCCAGTGGCGGAGCTGCGGGAGTTTGCATGAGCGCGGTCGGTTCAATTGCCGGCTACATGAAGAAGCACGTGATCGGGCAGAAACTGATCCGCCGCAATCCGCTGTACTACGAACGTGCGGCAGCGGTACTCGACCAGGGCGAGGCGTGGGATTTCGAGCGCCGGCGCACCTGGGTGGCGCAACGGTTACGGCAAACACTGCAGCTCGCCAAACGAACAGAGTACGGCCGTTCGGTGCACGGCGACGACACACTGTCCACCTGGCCGCTGCTCGACAAAGAGAGCCTGCGCCACGGACTGCATTCATTCACGACGGGTTACCAGTGGTTCTCGGCGCCGGCGACCACCGGCGGCACGAGCGGAGTCCCGCTGAAAGTGGTGCGGTCACTCGAAGCCATCGTGTTCGAGCAGGCGACCATCGACCGCGTGATCCAGTCGGTCGGCATCGATGCGCGCACGGCGCAAACTGCGGTGCTCCGCGGCGACAACCCGCGCGATATCGAGTTATCGCCCAATCCGGAGTGCGAGGTCATCAACTCCGGACGCATCATGACGATGAGTGCGAACGCGGTAACTCAGGCAAGCGTCGAGCACATCATCAGGTCACTCGAGGAGTTCGCTCCTGCGTTGCTGTGTGCCTACCCCAGCGCGCTCGAGACTGTGGCGCGATACCTGCGCGACAAAGGCCGAAAGCTGTCGATCGCTGCGGTGGTCACATCTTCCGAAGTCTTCCGGCCCGAGGCGTGGTTGCTGGTGCAGCGGACGCTGGGTTGCCGCCTCGCGGACTATTACGGGCAGGCGGAGCGAATCGCGTTTGCCTATGCCAATGTCCCCGGCGAATACCGATTCCAGCATGGCTATTCGCACGTCGAATTCATTCCGTACGACGGGCAACATGTGCTGCGCGACGGCCAGTTTCGCATTTACGAAATCGTCGGCACGTCGTTCTGGAACGGCTTGCTGCCCATCGTGCGTTATCGCACCGGTGATCTCGTGCGGCTGCCTGCCAGCTGGGGCGAACGCGAGCTCGAAGAACTGTCACTCGGCCTGCGCACTTTCGCCGGCGTGCTCGGCCGACAGCAGGAACTGCTGGTGTGTCCTCACGCGGTGCGCATCACGGGCATCGGCTGCGTTCCGCGTGAGGTGCGCAACGTCTTGCGATTCCAGGTCGTGCAGGAGGACCTCGATGAGGCACGAATCCTGGTGTTGCCCGGCGAGGACTTCTCGACGGATGACGCGGAATTGCTGCTCGCGAACGCGCGCTCGAGGCTTCCGCCGGAGGTGAAACTGACCGTGGAGGTCGCAACCCGGTTGGAGCGCACGCCGCGTGGCAAGACTCCCTTGATCGTGCACCGCCCCCCCGTTCACGACGCGCTGCGGCGCCACGGGGTAGAGCCGCTGTTCACGCGGTGATGCATGCAACAACCTGGATGGTATCTGCAGCGTCTCAAGGTGATGTCGAGCGCCGAAGTGGCGCACCGGCTGGCCCGCGGCCTGCGTGTGCTGTCGCAGAGATTCACCTCGCACGAGACGCCGCCGCACGACCCGGAGGCGCGTGACCTGCGCTTCCTGCCGCCATTCGTTTCGGTGGCGTCCGAACACCTGACGACGGCCGCGGAGCGCATCCTCGCGGGCAAATACAGCTTCTTCGATCTTGAGGACTGCGAACTCGGCGATCCGCCGCAATGGAATCGCGACCCACTGACGCAGCGTACGTCGGGCGGCCGCCGCGCCAGTGCAATCGATTATCGCGACGAGCGCGAAGTCGGCAACATCAAGTACCTCTGGGAGCCGAATCGCCATTTGCATCTGCCGGTGCTCGCGCAGGCGCATGCGCTCACGGGCGATGCGCGTTATTCACTCGCCATCCAGGCGCAGATCGATTCGTGGATCTCCCAATGCCCGGAGGGCACGGGGCCGAACTGGATCAGTCCACTGGAGCTCGGCATCCGCCTCATCAACTGGAGCATCACCTGGCAATTGCTCGGCGGCCTGCGTTCGAAGCTCTTTGCGGGACCAGAAGGCGAGGCCTTTCGCGACCGCTGGCTGGATTCCATTTTCCGGCAGGCGCGCATGATCACCGGCAATCTGTCGCGGTTTTCATCGGCCAACAATCACCTGATCGGCGAGGCCGCCGGCGTTTACGTGGCGGCCTCCACCTGGCCGCTGTGGCCGCAGATCACCGCCTGGGGCGAACGTTGCCGGGACATTCTCGAAGAGGAGTGTCAGCGGCAAAACGCGCCCGACGGCGGCAATCGCGAGCAGGCATTTGCCTATCAGACTTTCGTGCTCGATTTCCTCTTGCTCGCCGGCCTCGCGGCGCGGGCACGCGGCGAAGACTTCGCGCCGGAATACTGGCGCCGTATCGAACTCATGATCGACTTTCTCGCGTCGATGACCGATCTGGCGGGACGATTGCCCATGGTCGGGGATGCCGACGACGGGCAGGTCGTAAGTCTTGCGGCGGAGCCCGGTTTCTCGCCACACGCTTCGCTGATCGCCACCGGCGCGGTGTTGTTCGGGCGTGCCGATCTGGCCGTCAAAGCTGGCACGCTCGACGGCAAGACCGCCACCTTGTTAGGCGTGGAAGCGGTGCGGCGCATCGCGCACCTCAAGGTGCGTGCCCGCTCAGCTTTTCGGCCGCGACTGCAGTTCGCCGAGTCGGGCTACTACCTGATGGGCTCGGGGTTCGACACGCCAGACGAAGTGCGCCTGCTGGTGGATTCGGGGCCACTCGGATATCTCAGCATCGCGGCTCACGGGCATGCGGATGCGCTGTCATTCAGCTTGAGCATCGGGGATCGCGAGATCCTGCTCGACCCGGGTACCTATGCGTATCACACCGATCCGGCATGGCGGCGTTACTTCCGCAGCACGCTCGCGCATAACACCGTCGGTATCGACGATCAGGATCAGTCGGTGCAGGCCGGGAATTTCATGTGGACCGATCACGCGCCGGCGCGCTGCATCGAATTCGAGACCGGAACGGAGCGTCACCGTTTTGTGGGCGAGCAATACGGATATCAACGACTCGATGACCCGGTGGTGCATCGTCGGGAGATTGTCTGCGATACGCGACGTCAGGTGATCGAAGTCACCGACATGTTGCGATGTGACGGCGTGCATCGCGCGCGTCGCTCATGGCATTTTGCGGAGGACTGCCAGGTCGAACGTGCCGGAAAGGGCCTCAAGATCACCTCCGGACTCACGCAGGTGTATTTTGAGCCCCAGGAAGAGCTCGACAGTCTGCAGCTGATTCGCGGCGGCGGGGCCGCGCAGGGAGGCTGGGTATCGCGC
>DASTTJ010000146.1:0-18365 GCA_035760205.1 Steroidobacteraceae bacterium
GGTCATTTGACCAACATGGCGCTCGATGAGTATTCGCGCGCCTTCCACGCCATCGGCGCCGATCGGCATCCGCAACAATCGGGCGGCATTGCGCACCACGGTCAGCGAGTTGCGTAATTCGTGGGAGATGGTCGCGATTTCATCGGCGCGCGCATCAGGAAGGTGCAGCGGCTTTGCCAGGGCCGGCGTGCGTGGGGCGTGATGTCCGTTGACCAACGAGGAGATTTTGGTCAACGGCCCGAATACTGAATTGATGAATAAAGACATGGATTTCTCCCAGAGGGGAAAGCTTTCAGACACGCCCGCCGAAAGGAAGGTGTCGGCGCGCACCCAGGGCAATTGCGGCCAGCAGAAAGAGGATTCCAGTCAAAGCGAGCCACGCCCAGTTGCCCGAGCGCGACAACAGCGAAGCATTCACGTAGAGCATTGCGCTCAACAGGATACCCAGCGTCCAGAAGGTCAATTGAACCGGTTTTCCTCGCATCAGCCGAAACCTACGCGCCCGTAGGTGCGGGGTCTGTACGCCATCGAACACAGTGGCGCTTGTTGAGAGTGCTCTGAGCGGTAGCGTACAAAGCGGCGCGAATGCGCGTACATTGCTGACCAATGGCAATCACACCGCAGCCGCGCGACAATCACATCCTCGGCGCATTGCCGCAGGCCGAGCATGACCGGCTGTTCCCGCACCTAAAGCTGGTCTCCATGCCCCTTGGCATGGTGTTGTATGAGTCCGGCGCCGCGCTACGGCACATCTACTTCCCCACGAATTCAATCGTCTCGTTGCTTTATGTGATGCAGGACGGCGCTTCGGCCGAAATCGCTGTGGTGGGCAACGAGGGCGCCATCGGCGTGTCCTTGTTCATGGGCGGTGAAACCACGCCCAGCCGCGCCATCGTGCAAAGCGCCGGCCATGCGTACCGGCTCACCGGCAATCGCCTCAAACAGGAATTCAGTCGCCACGGCGAAATGCTTCATGTGTTGTTGCGCTACACGCAGTCGTTGATCACGCAGATGGCGCAGACAGCGGTCTGCAACCGGCACCATTCGCTCGATCAGCAGTTGTGCCGCTGGTTGCTGCTGTCGCTCGATCGGCTGTCGGGCAACACCCTGCAAATGACGCAAGAGCTGATCGCCAACATGCTCGGCGTGCGCCGCGAAGGCGTAACCGAGGCGGCGGGGAAGCTGCAGAAGTTAGGCGTCATCAAGTACGTGCGCGGCAAGATCACCGTGCTCGACAGACCGCATCTCGAACGTCTCTCATGCGAGTGTTACAGCGTGGTCAAGCAGGAGACCGATCGGCTGCTGGCTCCGCATCAAGCGGCACGGCCCTCTGCCGCGTAGGCGCCGTCTGTCGCAAAGTCGCAGGCTCGATCCAGTGCGACAAACGATAGTGAAAGACGGCCGGTTGACCCCAGTGCAAGGCGGTTCGCGTGGGTCTCGCGATGCCAGTGGCCGTACGCAACCGACCATCGCCTGCAAATTCATATTGCGCACGCACCACCTGGCCGGCGGCCAGAGGCGTCTCGCGGCAGAAGTCCACTGTTACGCGCGCCCCGGTGGGCTGATGAACGCCGGCCATTGGCGATACGGGATCGCTACCCGCGCAAATGCTGGTGAATCCACAGGTGATCTCGATCATGTCCACAGACTACAGCGTGTTGGCGCAGGGTCCGTTCGCTGGCGAACAGAACTTTGCGCGGTGCGGAGCGATGCTTGGCAGACCGAACCCGCCGGTGTGGAAAGTTGAGCTACGTGTCGACCCCAAAACGCGCACCCGCCGAGAACCTGCTGCTTGCCGCGCTGACGGCCGACGATCGGCAGCGGCTGTTCGGCGATCACTCGCCGATCGACCTCACCCTCTCCGAAACTCTCAATGAAGCCGGCGATCGCATCCGCCACGTCTATTTTCCCATCGACGGCTTTATTTCGTTGATCACGCCCGGCGCCGGACGCGTCCAGCTCGAAATCGGGCTGGTAGGCAACGAAGGAATGCTGGGTGTACCTCTGCTGCTGGGCGTCGACGTTTCGCCGTTGCGTGCGCTGGTGCAGGGCACCGGTCATGCGTGGCGTATCGACACGGCGCATTTCGTTCGAACGATCGAGAGATACCCTTCCATCCGGACGTCGCTGAATCGCTATCTATTCGTGTTTCTGTCGCAACTGATGCAGACGGCAACCTGCACGCGGTTTCACCTGGTCGAGGCCCGCCTGGCGCGCTGGCTGTTGATGACCCGCGATCGCGCCCATGCCAGCCAGTTTCATGTCACGCACGAGTTTCTGGCGTTCATGCTCGGCGTACGGCGCGTGGGGGTGACCCGAGCGGCGAGCGCGCTGCAGCGACGCCGGCTCATCCGCTACAGCCGGGGCGACATCGCAATCCTGGACGTTCGCGGCCTCGAACACGCCGCCTGCCCCTGTTACGCCATCGATAAGAAAATCTACTCGAAAATTCTCAAGAAGGGGCGCGGGTACCAAGAGCATTCTGAGCGTGAGTCCGGAGCGGTACGCTTGGCCGCACAGATAGCCTCCTCGATCAGCTGCTAAACTGCGCCACCTCGCCCGGTAAGCATAGTCCGACAACGCCATGAGTCCTGAAGGCATGGCGCACGGACCTCCAAATTCGCGTAATGCTCCGGGGCGACGACTTACAAGGCCGGCGGATTCTTGCACCCATTTTTCGACGAAATCATTGAGCATCTGTCGCCCGGTACACACTGGAGCGACGATCAGATCCTGCGCGAGGAAATCTTCAGCACCGAGCGGCTGGAGCAGCACGCCAGGACGCTGGCCGCCGCCCAGCAGATAGGCTCGATCCCGGGTTACGGCCGCTCGCTCGCGACCCGTCTGCGCAGCAACGAGAAAGTGTTGCTGGCCGCCTACCGGTCCATCGCCAAAGCGGTGGACGAAGGCCGCAGCATCACGCCCGCCGCCGAATGGGTACTCGACAACTATCACGTGGTCGAAGAGCAGATTCGCGAGATCCGCGAAGACCTGCCCCCACAGTTCTACCGCCAGCTGCCCAAGCTGGTCGCGGGGCCCTTCGCCGGATTCCCACGCGTGTTCGGGATTGCCTGGGCCTTCGTCGCGCATACCGACAGCCGCTTCGAGCCCGAGACGCTCCGGCGGTTCGTGCGCGCCTATCAAAGTGTCGAGCCACTCACCATTGGCGAATTGTGGGCGGTGGCCATCACGTTGCGAATCGTGTTCGTCGAGAATCTCAGGCGCGTGGCCCAACGCATCGTTTCCAGCCGGCTGGCACGTCAGGAAGCCGACTCGGTGGCCGACCGCCTGCTGGGAGTCAATGGACAGCGCGTGAATCCGAATGCCTTGCGCGCCTGGCGTGCGAAGTCGCCAGCGTTGAGCTCCGCGTTCGCCGTGCAACTCGTTCACCGGCTTCGTGACCAGGATCCGAAGGTCACGCCTGCGCTTCTTTGGCTGGAAGAAGAACTGACGGAGCACGAAACCAGCTCCGAACGCCTGCTGCAGGAAGAACACCTGCGCCAGGGCGCCTCGAACGTCACGGTGCGCAACATCATCACCAGCATGCGTCTCATGTCGGACGTGGACTGGGCCGAGTTTTTCGAAAGCGTGAGCCTGGTCGACGAGGCGCTGAATTCTGCGCCCAACTTTCCCGCCATGGATTTCGCGACGCGCAATCTCTACCGGAATGCCATCGAAGAAATGGGCCGCGGCTCGAAACGCTCGGAACTGGAGATCGCCCGGATCGTGCTGGAAATCTCGGCGGCGGCGAACAGCCCGCGAGAACGCGATCCCGGATTTCACCTGATCGCCGAGGGCCGCCGGGCATTGGAGAAGGCGATCGAATTCCACCCATCCTGGCGCGACTGGCCGAGCCGCATCGCCTTCACCGTGGGCGCGCGCGACTACGTCGCGGCGATCGCCTTCACCTCGGCGCTGGTGCTCTCGATCCCGCTGGCGCTGCTGCAACAGGCCGGCATCCACGGCGGCCTGTTGTGGTTGTTAGGCCTGCTCGGCGTCGTTCCGGCCGTCGATCTCGCGGTGTCGCTCATCAATCGCGCGGTCACACGTGGCGTTGGTGCGAGCCGGCTGCCGGGCCTCGCGCTGCGCGACGGCGTGACGGCCGACCTTCGCACGCTGGTGGCCATGCCGGTCATGCTGAGCTCGCGCGCATCTGTCGACGCACATCTGCACAACCTCGAGATTCACTACCTCGCCTCGCCCGACGATCAGCTCCATTTCGCGTTGCTGTCGGACTGGTCCGATGCTGACGCCGAACACAAACCCACCGATGACCCGCTGCTCGACATCGCCGTCCTGGGAGTGGCGCGCCTCAATCGCCGCTACGGTCCGGCGGCAGGCGGCGAACGATTCCTGCTGCTGCATCGCCGGCGTGTCTGG
This sequence comes from Steroidobacteraceae bacterium, assembly GCA_035760205.1. GTDB lineage: Bacteria > Pseudomonadota > Gammaproteobacteria > Steroidobacterales > Steroidobacteraceae > CADEED01. The sequence continues at coordinate 4,381 of DASTTJ010000146.1, forward strand.
TGCGAAACCGAGCAACGCTGGATGGGCTGGGAACGCAAGCGCGGCAAACTGCAGGAACTCAATCGATTGCTTCGCGGCGCCACCGACACTACCTATGTGACGAGCACCGGGGCCTCGCCGTGGGTCCCTGACGGCGTTCGCTACGTATTCACACTGGATGCGGACACGAGACTGCCTCGCGAGGCGCCGCGCAGGCTCATCGGCAAGATGGCGCATCCGCTGAATCGTCCGGACTTCGACGCCAAAATCGGTCGCGTTGTCGAGGGGTACGCCATCCTGCAGCCGCGCGTTGCTTTCTCCTTGCCGACGAGTTCCGAAGCGACGCCCTTTCAGCGCGCGTTTTCCGGCGCGGCCGGCGTCGATCCGTATGCCGCCGCGGTCTCCGACGTCTACCAGGACTTATTAGGCGAGGGTTCGTTCGCCGGCAAGGGCATCTACGATGTGGACGCCTTCGAATCAGCGCTGGCCGGCCGCGTGCCGGAAGGCTCGCTGCTCAGCCACGACCTGTTCGAGGGCATCTTCGCGCGCGCGGGCCTCGCCTCCGACGTCGAAGTGGTCGAGGATTTCCCGTCAAGATACGACGTGGCCTCGTTGCGCCAGCACCGCTGGGTGCGCGGCGACTGGCAGTTGTTGCCATGGATCCTCGGCCGCCGCGATGTGGGCGCCGCCGAACACGGGCGCGGACACAGCCGCATGCCGCTCATCGGCCTCTGGAAAATGCTCGACAACCTGCGGCGCTCGTTGTCCGCGCCGACCGCGGTTGCGTCACTGGTCGTGGGCTGGACACTGCCGGCTTCCATTGCCATCCCCTGGTGCGCATTCGTCCTGCTGTCGCTGGCCCTGCCGACACTGCTGCCACTGTTCGCGGCAATTCTGCCACGGCGCTCGACGGTCACGCTGCGCAGCCACTTGCGCGCGTTGCGGCTCGACTCGGGTATCGCGCTCGCACAAACCGCGCTGCTGACCAGCATGCTGGCCTACCAGGCGTGGTTGATGTGTGACGCCATCGGCCGCGCATTGTGGCGCATGTTCGTGAGCCACCGGCACATGCTCGAATGGACGCCCGCCGACATGTTGTCGAACGCGCGTTCCGACCTGCCCAGCTTCTACCGGCGCATGGCGCACAGCGTGGTTCTGACAGTGTTGCTGGCGGCGGGCATAACCCTGCTCAACGGAACCTTGCCGCCGATCGCCGTGCCTTTCCTGCTGTTGTGGGTGACGGCGCCGCTGGTCGCCTGGCGCATCAGCCGCACTCCTCCGGCGGTCGCGAAGTCGGATCTTTCGCCCGATCAGCAACGCGAACTGCGGCTCATCGCGCGGCGCACCTGGCGCTTCTTCGAGACCTTCGTGACCGCCGAAGACAATCACCTGCCGCCCGACAACTTCCAGGAAGATCCGCGCGGCGTGGTGGCGCACCGCACATCCCCCACCAACATCGGCCTCTATCTACTCTCGACGGTCGCGGCGCGCGACTTCGGCTGGTGCGGCCTGCGCGACGCGCTCGATCGCATCGAAGCCACTCTCGGCACGATGGTGCGCATGCAGAAATGCCACGGGCATCTGTACAACTGGTATGACACGCTCGACCTGCGGCCGCTCGACCCGCGCTACGTGTCGTCGGTGGACTCGGGCAATCTCGCGGCGCACCTCATGACGCTCGCCGGTGCATTCCGCGAGTGGCAGAAGGCGCCCGCCCCACCGGCTTCGGCCGTCGATGGCCTGGCTGACGCGCTCGACCTGGCGCGCGAGGCGCTGCGCACGTTCCAGTTCGCGCCCGGGCTCACCATCACGCGCGGCCTGCTGGAAACCGCATTCTCCGATTTCGAGGCGAGTCTGCGCCCGCGCACGATGCCGCTCGATCCGCGGGCAGACGCACTGCGTGAAGCCGCGGAACGCGCCGGCACACTGGTGGACATGGTGCGCACGCTGGCGAGCGAGAGCGACCCTGTACGCAGCGCTGAACTGGTCTATTGGGTCGAAGCCGCGCGCCGCACGATCGACAGCTGGCGCAGCGATCTGCTGGCGCGCGATCCGGCTGGCTACATCGTCGAACACCTCGAGACGCTGGCCAACATCGCCCTGCAACTCGCCGCGGCCATGGAATTCGGCTTCCTGCTGGACACGCAACGCAAGCTGCTGTCGATCGGCTACCGCGCCACCGATGGCACTCTCGATGACAGTTGCTACGACCTGCTGGCCTCTGAGGCGCGCCTCGCGAGCTTCATCGCCATTGCCAAGGGCGACATTCCCGCCCGCCACTGGTTCCGACTCGGCCGCACCGTCACGCCTATCGGCGCGGGCGCGGCGCTCGTGTCCTGGTCGGGCTCGATGTTCGAGTACCTCATGCCCGACCTGGTGTTGCGCGCGCCGGGCGGTAGTTTGCTGGCACAGACCAGCCGGCTCATCGTCAAGCGGCAGATTGCCTACGGCGCCGAACTCGAACTGCCCTGGGGCGTCTCGGAATCGGCATACAACGCGCGCGATCTCGAGCTCACCTATCAATATTCGAACTTCGGCGTGCCGGGGTTGGGACTCAAACGCGGCCTGTCGGAAAACAAGGTGATCGCGCCCTATGCCACTGGCCTCGCCGTCATGATCGACGGTGAAGCCGCCCTGGCCAACTACATCGCCCTGGCGGAACTCGGCGCGCGCGGTCCGTATGGATTCTACGAGGCCGTCGACTTCACCCCCAGCCGAATTCCCGAAGGCGAATCGCAGGCATTGGTGCGCGCCTACATGGCGCACCACCAGGGCATGAGCATCATCGCGATCGCCAATGCATTGCTCGATGGCCGCATGCGCGAACGATTTCATTCCGACGTATCGGTGCAGGCTACGGAGCTTCTGCTGCAGGAGCGCACGCCGCGCGATGTCTCCGTGGCCCATCCACGCGCGGAGGAAGTGGGCACTGCGGCGCGATTCGCTGATCCCCAGGTGCCGCAGGTACGGCGCATCCGCAGTCCGCACGATTCAGCCCCGCAGACTCACCTGCTGTCGAACGGCCGCTACTCGGTCATGGTCACGGCCGCGGGCTCGGGATTCAGCCGCTGGAACGACCTGGCCATCACGCGCTGGCGTGAAGACGCCACGCGCGACGACACGGGCAGTTATCTGCTGATGCGCGACGTCGAGACCGGCCGCGTGTGGTCGGCGGGTTACCAGCCCTGCGCCGGCCAACCCGGCAGCTACGAGGTAAGCTTCACCGAAGATCGCGCCGAGATCATTCGCACCGACGGCGACATCACCAGCACGCTCGAAGTACAGGTATCGCCCGAGGACGACGCCGAAGTGCGCCTGCTCTCACTCACCAACAGCTCGCTGCGCGCGCGGGAAATCGAAGTCACCTCGTACGCCGAGCTCGTGCTTGGCTCCCAGGCCGCCGACCTCGCGCACCCGGCATTCTCGAAGATGTTCGTGCGTACGGAATTCCTCGCGCGCGAGGGCCTGTTGCTGGCGCACCGCCGGCGCCGCGCGCCCGATGAACCGGAAATCTGGGCCTCGCACCACGCCGTGGTCGAAGGCACCACCGTGGGCGCGCCCCAGCATGAGACCGATCGGGCGAAATTCCTCGGGCGTTCGCGCGAACTGCGCGCGCCGCTCGCCATGGTCGAAGGACGCGCACTCTCCGGCACGGTCGGCACGGTACTCGATGCGGTGTTCGCGTTGCGTTACCGCCTGCGTATTCCCGCGGGTGGCACGGCGCGCATCGCCTATTGGACCTGCGTGGCGCAGGAGCGCGCGCACTTGCTGGAAATCGCCGACAAACATCGCGACCCCAACGCGCGCACCCGCGCCGGCACGCTGGCGTGGACCCAGGGACAGGTTCAGCTGCGCCACTTCGGCATCGACGCCTCGCAGGCCAATGTGTTTCAGCAACTCGCCGGCCACATCCTGTTTGCCAGCGCCGCGGCGCGCGCGTCCGGCGACATCATTCGTCGTGGCGCCGCCGGTCCCGCGGGCCTTTGGGCGCAGTCCATCTCCGGCGACCTGCCCATCGTGTTACTGCGTGTCGAGGACATGGACGATCTCGCGATGGTTCGCCAACTTCTGCAGGCGCATGAGTATTGGGGCATCAAACGCCTGTCGGTGGACCTCGTCATCCTCAACGAACGCGGCGCGTCATACATTCAGGACCTTCAGGTGGCCATCGAGGCCGCGGTACGCACCAGCCTTGCGCGCCCGCGCATCGCTGGAGCGGACACCCGCGGCAAGGTGTTCGTGCTGCGCACCGATCTCATCACCGATGGAACACGTGCGCTGTTGTTCGCCGTCGCGCGCGTCGTTCTGTCGGGCCGGCGAGGCAGCCTCGCCGACCAGGTGGAACGCATGCAGCCGGTGCCCACCCAGGCGCCGCGGCTTCCGCGCCGCGCGCTCGCCGCCAACGTGTCCGCCGCGGATCCGGATGATGCGCGCCGCCTCGAGTTCTTCAACGGCATCGGCGGCTTCGCCGCGCAGGGACGCGAGTACCGCATCACGTCGCCGGACGGCCAGAACACACCCGCGCCGTGGATCAACGTAATCGCCAATCCAAACTTCGGGTTTCAGGTGGCCAGTGATGGCGGCGGCTACACGTGGTCGCGCAACAGTCGCGAAAACGCGCTGACGCCGTGGGCGAACGACCCGGTCGCCAACCGGCCGGGAGAGGCTATCTACCTGCGCGACGAGGAAACCGGCGAGTTGTGGACTGCCGCGCCCGCGCCGATACGCCACGAGAATGCGCAGTATTCATGCTCGCATGGCATGGGTTACACTCGCTTCGAACATCTGTCCCATGGCATCTCGCTCGAGCTCACGATGCTGGTGCCACTCGAAGACCCGATCAAGATCTACCGGCTTCGGGTGCGCAACGAATCACCCCGGCGCCGCAGCATCTCGGTCACGGCGTATGTCGAGTGGGTACTGGGGCCGTCACGCGTAGCCGGTGCTCCGCTCATCCTCACCGAACACGACGCCGTCACCGGCGCCGTGTTCGCGCGCAATCCCTGGAACCATCCTTTCTTAGGCGTCGCGTTCGCCGACCTGTGCGGCGCGCAAACCGAATTCACCGGCGATCGCGGCGAATTTCTTGGCCGCCACGGCATGCTCGATGCCCCGGCGGCGCTGGTCTCGGGCGGACCGCTCTCGGGCCGCACCGGCGCCGGACTCGATCCCTGCGCCGCCCTGCGCACCCGGCTCGAGCTCGAACCCTCGGCGGCCACCGAGATCGTGTTCCTGCTCGGCGAGGCCGCGGGCAATGACGAAGCTCGGGCGCTGATCACCACCTACCGCGGCGCCGACCTCGAGAAGCTGTTAGGCAAGGTGCGCGAACATTGGGACGAGCTGAGCGGTCACGTGCAGGTGAAGACGCCCGATCGCGCCTTCGACGTGATGATGAATGGCTGGCTGCTGTACCAGACGCTGGCCTGCCGCACCTGGGCGCGCGCGGGTTTCTACCAGGCAAGCGGCGCGTACGGCTTCCGCGACCAGCTCCAGGACGCCATGGCGCTGGGGCTGGCCCGGCCGCAATTGTTGCGCGAACAGATCCTGCGCGCGGCGTCGCGTCAGTTTCCCGAGGGAGACGTACAGCACTGGTGGCTGCCGCACAACGGCATGGGCGTCCGAACGCATATCTCCGACGACCGCGTATGGCTGTCGTTCGTCACCGCGCACTACATCGCGCTTACCGGCGACCGCGCCATCCTCGACGTCCAGGTGCCCTTTATCGAAGGCCCATCGCTGCCGCGCGAACGCCACGACGCCTTTTTCACCCCCACGATCAGCGAACACACCGCCACGTTGTTCGAGCATTGCCGGCTCGGATTGGAGGGAGCGCTATATATGGGTCAACACGGATTGCCGCTGATCGGAACCGGCGACTGGAACGACGGCATGAATCGCGTCGGCGAACATGGCCGCGGCGAGAGCGTGTGGCTGGGCTGGTTCCTGCACGCCACGTTGCATGCTTTCGCGCCCATCGCGCAGGCCCGCGGCGAACTCGCGCATGCCACCGCATGGTTGGGGCATGCCACCAAACTACGTGCCGCGCTCGAACAGCATGCCTGGGATGGCGAGTGGTATCGCCGCGGATTTTTCGACGACGGCACCCCGCTCGGCTCGGCGCGCAACGATGAGTGCCAGATCGACGCCATCGCGCAGTCCTGGGGCGTGATTTCCGGCGCCGCGAATCCGGCGCGGGCGACGCGCGCGATGGAGGCGCTCGATGCGCAGTTGCTGAACCGCGATCCGCCACTGGCCATGTTGTTCACCCCGCCCTTCGAAAAATCGGCTCAGGAACCGGGCTACGTGAAGGCTTATCCCCGTGGCATCCGCGAAAACGGCGGGCAGTACACACATGCCGCGGTGTGGACTTCGATCGCCTACGCCATGCAGGGCAACGCGGAACGCGCCATGGAAGTCTTCAACATGCTGAACCCCGTGCGGCGCACCGCCACGCGCGCCGATGTCCAGCGTTACAAGGTCGAACCCTACGTGGTGGCTGCCGACGTGTATTCCGAAGCACCGCACGCCGGTCGCGGCGGATGGACCTGGTACACGGGCTCAGCCGGCTGGTTGTACCGCGCCGGTCTCGAATGGATCCTGGGTTTCCGCGTTCGCGAAAACCGCCTCACGCTCGCGCCCTGTGTGCCGCTGGAATGGCCTGGGTACACCATTGTCTACAAACATCGCGGCACGCCTTACGAAATCATCGTCGACAAACAACCCGAACCGCAGGCATCACCGTTGCTGGTGATCGACGGGGTAGTGCAGAACACCGGGCGAACCACCGTGGATCTCCTCGACGATGGCGTCCGCCACACCGTGCATATGATGTGGCGAGCCTCTACAGCGCATGAGGATTTCGCTGCCACACGGAATAACTGAGCAAGGCGCCAGCAGCCCCGCGGCCACTGCCATCGACATATATAAGAGTGTCCAGACCGGCCCGAACACCCCAGCACGGAGGATGGGGTGACACGCAGGGAAGCGTCGCCATTATTCATGCGCCCAGAGTCGCGTACAGATCTCAGGTCCCACCGGTGCGTTCATCGCCGTGCTGGCCGGCATCACCGCGCAATACGGCATCGCGGGACTGCAGGCGGCAACCCTGATGGCCGGATGCATCCTCGTGATCCTGGGGTTGGCCCGTTTGGGCAGCGTCATCAAATTCATCCCGAGCCCGGTCATCGTCGGTTTCACCGCGGGCATCGCCGTGATCATCTGGACCGGCCAATGGAAGGACTTCTTCGGTCTGCACCCCGCCGCTTCGGGCCTCCACTTCCATGAGAAATTCTTTGCGGTGCTGCAAGCCTTTCCCGATCTTCATGGCGCCACCACGCTGATCGCGGCGCTGACGCTGCTGGTGTTGGTTGCCGGACGCTGGTTCGCGCTCGTACCTGGCCTCAAGCGCGTGCCCGCGCCTCTGGTCGCGATGTTGCTCGCCATGGCCGTGCAGGCCATCGGCCACTTTCCCGGCGTTGCCACCATCGGTAGCGCGTTCGGCGGAATACCGCGCGCCCTGCCCGGTTTCTCGTGGCCGGCACTGCCGGTCTCGGATCTGCTGCAGCTCGTCGGACCCGCGTTCGCCATCGCCTTGTTAGGCGCCATCGAATCGCTGCTCACCGCCGTCGTGGCCGATGGCATGACTGGCGCCCGACACGACTCCAACCAGGAATTGGTCGGCCAGGGGGCCGCCAACATCATTGCGCCTCTGTTCGGCGGCTTCGCGGCCACGGGCGCCATCGCGCGAACGGCGACCAGCATTCGCAATGGCGCCACCAGTCCATTGGCCGGCATCGTACATGCCGTGTTCCTTCTGCTGGTGATCCTGATTCTGGCTCCATGGGCGGCGCACGTTCCGCTCGCAGCGCTGGCCGCCATCCTTTTTTCCATCGCCTGGAACATGGCCGACGTGCCGCACGTGTTTCGCCTCATGCGAACCGCTCCGTGGGCCGACCGCCTCTTGCTGCTGGTCACGTTCATGCTCACGGTCTTCGTGGACCTGGTGGTGGCGGTCAACGTCGGCGTGGTGCTGGCGTCTCTGATGTTCATGCGACGCATGGCCGGGACCGTGCGCGTCGAGCAGCAGGCCTTCGATGACGATTCCGGCGAAGACATCAAACTGCCGCGCAGCGTGATGGTCTACCGCGTCGAAGGTCCGTTTTTCTTCGGCGCCGCCGAGAAACTGGAAAGCACGCTGGAACGCATGCAGCTCGGCGTGAAGACCGTGGTTATTCGATTGGGCCGCGTTCCCTTCATGGACGCCACCGGCATCAACACGCTGGCGGAAATCGTGCAGAGATATCAGCGCCACCGCGTGCGCGTCATTCTCTGTGGCATCCACGATGAACTGCGGGGCACGCTGGACGCCGCCGGAATATTGGCCCTCGTGGGTGAAGCCAACTGCTGCGCAAACATGAAGATGGTCGCCGAACGGGTCACAAAAACGGATATGTAGGAATCGTCCGTCTTGCATCGCAATGCGCAGGCGGTCTTAATCCGCAGCGTCATCATGTCCCCCCAGAATGAACCGACTTCCCCGCCTAACAATGCCGTTCACCGGCAGCGGCGCATACTCGTGGCCGACGACAACCGCGATGCCGGCGAAACACTGGCCATGCTGCTGCGTCTCGATGGCCACGAAGTGCACGTGGCCACCGACGGACTCGAGGCTGTGGAAATGTTCGGGCGCGTGCACCCCGAGGTCGCGATTCTGGACATCGGCATGCCCGGCCTTTCCGGCCACGAAGTGGCGCAACGCATTCGTCAGCAGCACTCCGACCGGCCCGTGACGCTAATCGCTGTCACAGGTTGGGGACAGAAGGCTGACAAGGATCGCGCCGCCGCCTCCGGCTTCGACCACCACTTCACCAAGCCCGTCGAACCCGCGCTGCTTAGCGCCCTCCTCCAGAAATAAATGGGGACACTCCCCATTTCCTAGCAAATGGGGACGCAGCTCGTTGCCGTCTGCGTGCGCCAGCGAGCGCTCCCATTAGCTCGGACGGGAATCGCGTAAACTGGCGCTCCCGCTTTTCGGCGCTTCCTCATGCTCACTCGCCACACGCGTCTGTTAGCCACGGCACTGCTCATCGTCGCGTGCGTCGGCCACGCGGCCTCCGTCGTGCCGGTCGCCGCGAAGAACGGCATGGTGGTCACCGCGCAGCAACACGCCACACGCGTCGGGGTCGAGGTCCTGCGTAGCGGCGGCAACGCGATCGACGCGGCAGTCGCCGTCGGCTACGCGCTCGCTGTGGTGTATCCGGCCGCAGGCAATCTGGGCGGTGGCGGATTCATGACGCTGCAACTCGCCGACGGCCGCAAGACCTTCATAGACTTCCGCGAAACCGCGCCGCGCGCCGCAACCGCGTCCATGTATCTGGACGCCCAGGGCAACGTAATCCCCGATCTCAGCACGCGCGGCCACCTCGCCGTGGCCGTGCCGGGCACCGTGTCCGGGCTCGAATACGCGCGTGAAAAATACGGCACGTTGCCCCGTGCCCGATTGATCGCGCCGTCCATTGCGCTTGCGGAGCTCGGCTTCGTGCTCGATCAGGGCGACGTCGACATGCTGCACGAAGCCACCGACGACTTCCGCAAGGACGCGGCGTCGGCCGCGATCTTCCTCACCCGCAACGCCCCCTTCGAAGCCGGCGCCATGCTCAGGCAGCGCGACCTCGCGCGCACCCTGCGCAACATCAGCCTGCGCGGCGCCGACGGCTTCTACAAAGGCGAAACCGCAGCGGCCCTGGTCGCCGCCAGCCGCGCCGGCAAGGGGATCCTCACCCAGGCGGATTTCGACGCTTACAAGACTCGCGAACTGCCACCCGTGGAGTGCGACTACCGCGGGTTTCATATCGTCGCCGCGCCGCCCCCGAGCTCCGGCGGCATCGTGCTCTGCGAAATGCTCAACATTCTCGAGGGATATCCCTTGCGCGAATACGGCTACGGCTCCGCGCGCGCCACGCACTTCGTGATCGAAGCGATGCGCCACGCCTATGTCGACCGTAATCATCTGCTGGGCGACCCGGATTTCGTGCGCAACCCCACCGACAAACTACTCGACAAGCGTTACGCCGCGTCGCGCCGTTCCAGTATCGACCCGCAGCGCGCCGGCAACTCCGCGTCGCTGAAGCCGGGCATCGCCACGCACGAAGGTACACACACCACGCACTATTCCATCGCCGATCGCTACGGAAATGCCGTCGCCGTCACCTACACGCTCAACGACTGGTTCGGCGCGCGCGTGACCGCCGCCGGCACCGGCGTGCTGCTCAACAACGAAATGGATGACTTCACCGCCAAGGCCGGCGTCGCGAACCTGTACGGACTCGTGCAGAGCGACACCAACAAGATAGAGCCGGGCAAGCGCCCGTTGAGTTCGATGACGCCCACCATCGTCACGCGCGATGGCAAACCCTGGATGATTCTCGGCACGCCGGGCGGCAGCCGCATCATCACCGCCGTCATGCAGACCCTGCTCAACGTGATCGACTTTGACATGGACCTGCAGGAAGCCGTCGACGCGCCGCGTGTCCACCAGCAGTGGATGCCCGAGGATACCTACGTCGAGGCGCGCGCGCTGAGCCCGGACACGCGGGCATTGCTGGTGACCATGGGCCACAAACTCATAGCGCCGCAGCCGGAGAACCACGTGGCCGCCATTCTCATCGGCGCGCCCGCGCTGAACGCAAAGCCGGTGTCCGGGATGATCTTCTATGGCGCCATCGACCCGAGGCGCAACACGGGCCTGGCCCTGGGGTACTGAGCAACGCTGGCTGGCGGAACGCCCCCGGCGCGTTCGCGGTGTATCAATGCCGCTTAACAGTTCGATAGAAATCCCTGTGAAGTGTCTCTGGCGCGCCCGCCATCGGTCGCCGATCATCCGCATCGCCAATCGGCAGCAACTGAAGCGGGAGCATCCGGATGACGCGTCGTGAAATGTCTTTCCTGGCGCTGGGCCTGGCGGCCGGCGCTATTGCCAGTGTCACAGTGTTCGCGCAGGGAACCGCCGCGCCCACCAGGCTTGGCTCGGGCGTGTATGCGTGGGAATCGCTGCCGGTGGAGAAAACCGACAGCGGCGAACGCCGCGCGGTGTTCGATGCCGCCACCGCCACGGTGGATCGCCTCGAGACGCATGTCACCACGGTGAACGCCGGTACCGGCTCGCACGCCGCGCACCGCCATCCCGACGAAGAGCTGGTGTACGTGCGCGAAGGTGCAATCGAAGCGACGATCAACGGCGTCACGCACAAGGCGACTGCCGGCTCGGTCATTTTCTTCGCTTCCAATGATCTGCACGGCATGCGCAATTCCGGCACGACCCAGGCCAGCTACTTCGTGCTGCGCTGGACGTCGCCCGGCAAAGAAGGACCGAAACCCGGCGGGTCGCGGTGAATTCATCCGGCGGCGGAAATGCCGCGCCGGGACTGAACCGCCACATGCTGCTACTGATGTGCGCGGCCGCCGCCGTGCTCATGGTGACGATGGGCATGCGGCAGTCACTTGGGCTGTACATCGCTCCCATCATCGAGAGCACACATGTCGGCTATGTCGCCATGAGCTTCGCGCTGGCGGTGGGTCAGCTCATGTGGGGAGTGGCGCAGCCGGTCTTCGGTGCGCTCGCTGATCGCCATGGCTCCCGGCCCGTGCTCATCGCGGGTGCGGTGTTGTTAGCCTGCGGCACGGCACTCACGCCGTTCGCCAGCAACGAATTCACCCTGCTGCTCACTATCGGCGTGCTCACCGCGGCCGGCGCGGGCGCAGGCAGCTTCTCGGTGCTCATCGGCGTCGTGGCCCAGCGCGTGCCCGCCGCCAAACGTTCCTTCGCTTCGGGTTTCGTCAACGCCGGGGGGAGCCTGGGTCAGTTCGTGTTCGCGCCGCTCAATCAACTGCTGATCGGAAGCTTCGGCTGGATGGCGGCGATGTGGACCATGGCCCTCGCGGCGCTGGCCACGATACCCATCGCCGGACCGTTGCTCGTCAGGCGCGGCACCGACGATGCGCGCGCGACCGCCGCTGGCGCGGCGCCGATCTCGGCGTTCCCGGCGCCAAGTGCGCTCACCTTGCGCGAACAACTCGCGATCGCATCGCGCGATCGCAGCTACTGGTGCCTGCACGCGGGCTTCTTCACCTGCGGCTTTCACATCTCGTTCCTCGTCACTCACCTGCCCGGTGAAGTGAAGCTCTGCGCGCTTCCCGCCTCTGTCGCCGCGGGTTCACTGGCCATCATCGGGCTCGCCAACGTGGCAGGCAGCCTGATGGCGGGCTGGGCCGGTGGCGTGATGCGCATGAAGTGGCTGTTGTTCGCCATGTATTTCAGCCGTGCGGTCGCGGTGGGCTTGTACCTGGCCGCGCCCAAGACCGCGCTGACGTTCTACCTATTCGCCGCGGTGCTGGGGTTCACCTGGCTTGCCACGGTGCCGCCGACCGCCGGGCTCATCGGCAAGTTGTTTGGCGTGCGTTATCTCGCCACTTTGTTCGGCCTCGCCACCTTCACGCACCAGATCGGCGGGTTCTTTGGCGCCTGGCTCGGCGGCAAGGCGCTGACCGCCTTCGGGGATTTCTCCTGGATGTGGTACGCGGACATCGCACTGGCGCTGGCGGCGGCGTTCGTCAACCTGCCGATCCGCGAGGCGAAGATGAACACGGTGCCCGCCGCAGCCTAGCTTATCAGGCCGTTCATCGGCCGCGCGGCGGCGCTGTCCGGGAATACTCTGGAATCGAGTGCCGCGAGCGGCACGCCCAGGTGATCGCGCAACACGCCTTTCATGACCGTGCGCAGATCGCGCGTCGGTTTCAGATCGCGATTGTCGAGCAGGCTCGCGCGCGAAAGACCCGGCCAGTCGGCCAGAACGCGGCCGCCAGCGACGGCGCCGCCTAACAGGAATGCCGCGGCGCCCGTTCCGTGATCCGTCCCCCGCGTTCCATTGATGGCGGCGGTACGGCCAAACTCGGTGGCGACCAGCACCGCGGTCTTGCGCCACACCGGCCCCAGCGACTCCTTTAGCGCGGCCAGCGCCGCATCGAGACCCCGCAGCCGCAACGCGAGCTGACCCTGCGCACCGCCCTCGTTCGCATGCGTGTCCCAGCCGGTGGTATCAAACATCGCCACGCGCGGACCGTCGTCCCGCTTGAGAAACCCCGCGGCGGCGCGTGCCGTTTCCGAATAACGCGCGTTGTAGTTGCGCTTTTCCTTCGCGGCGCCTTCCACCACGCTGTTCATCATCGGCGCATCGGTGTCCGCTTCCGCCTGCGCGGCAGCCTGCGCCTCGTTGGCGATGGCGTCGCTCTCGAGAGCATCCGCCAGGCGCTTTGACAGCAACGGATCGTGCGCATACAGGTCCGTGACGCGCGCCAGCGTCGCCTCATCGAGCGTCGCGATTTTCGTGGGCGACCAGGACGCCACTTCGGCGGGACCACGCATCGCCAGAGGAACGTTGGCACCCAGCGCCACGCCCGCCTCTCGCGCGCCACCCGCCGGCATCGCCGTCAACGCACGATTCATCCAGCCGCTGGTCGACCCATGCGGACGCAGGTCACCGCTCTCGAGCACGTTCTGCGCGTCGAAATGCGAGCGCTCGCGATACGGCGTGGCCACGGCGTGTAACACCGCGAGTTCCTTCGCGGCATAACTCCGGTGCAGGAAGGCGAGCGCGGGATGCAGGCCGAACGGACCCTCGAGCGGCAGCGCCGCGCCTTCGCCCGATTTCGCCAGCGCGATTTGTCCGCGCAATCCGGCGTAGTGCGGATCTCCGACTGGGGGCACGGCTGACAAACCGTCGAGCGCGCCGCGCAGCAGCACGAATACGAAACGCGCGTCGGTGGGCGCGTTGGCGAACGCCAGGCGCGATGCCATCAGCGTGCTCGACCCCGCGAACAACGAAGTCTTGAGGAATGCGCGGCGCGAAAAGGGATTCGTCATGTGCAACTCCGTGCGCGCATCAGCGCCGCATGAACTCGGGGCTGGCCATCAACAGCGTCAGCGCCTGCGCGCCGCTCTCCGCGCGGGC
>DASTTJ010000147.1:0-6474 GCA_035760205.1 Steroidobacteraceae bacterium
GCCCGGCCACGGGGCGATTCGCCATGCCTCTCCACCTCATCCACGGCGGGGTTCTGGGCGGTGAAGTCCAGGCCGAAGCGCTGGAGCAGGCTGGCGCGGTAGCGGGACGTGGAAGCGAGGATCAGCGGGCGGGTCGGCGCATTGGGGCTCATAAAAACAAAGGCTTAGAGTTATTGTTGTTTTGACTTGGGCGGAGGCGGTCCCTATCATACGCGCCCCATGTCACTGGGCTGGTCCCGACGCGCTCCTGTAGACACCCTGGTAGGTACCGAAGCTGCGGTCGATTTCACGATCCCGCTGGCCGAGTTGCCCCGGGTCTCGCATGAGTTGGTGGGCACCGACGGCGACGCCAAAGGAAGCGTGCGCTTCTCGCGGCAGGTCGGTCAGGCAGTGGCGGATCTCGAGGTCAGCGCGCAGCCCGAAGTAGTTTGTCAGCGCTGCATGCAAACCATGCGCTGGCCGGTGTTGGTGAAGTCGCGCATTGCGCTCGTCAGCGATTACAACGCGGCGGATCGCGTGCCCGAGGGAATGGAAGTTTTTCTGGTCGAGGCCGATAGCGTCAGCGTTCGAGACCTCGTCGATGAAGAGATACTGCTCGCGCTGCCACATGTGGCGCGGCACGAAGAAGGAAGCGAGTGTGCGGACAGCCCGATGCAGCTGCCCGGACACGAGGCCGACCCGGAAGAGGCGGCCGACGCACAGGTTCAAAAACCGTTTGCACAGTTGGGCGAACTGTTGAAACGCAAGTAGTAGTCGCCTAAGAGGTTTGGTTCCATGCCCGTTCAGAAAAGTCGCAAAACGCCGTCCAAGCGCGGCATGCATCGTTCGCACGATGCACTCTCGAAGCCCGCCTTGTCCGTCGATCCGCAGTCGGGTGAAACCCATCTGCGTCACCGCATCACTCCCGACGGTTTTTATCGCGGCAAACGCGTTATCGAAAAACCGGCCGAAGTCGAGACCGAAGAATAGTTGCCGAGCGGAGGTGTTCACCTCCGCTCGTAACGAATGCCGTCGATCGCCGTCGATGTGATGAGTGGCGACAGCGGTGCGCCGGAGTACATTTCCGGAGCGCTGCTCGCCCTCAGCACCGATACCGCCCTTGAGCTGATCCTCGTGGGTGACCCCGCCGTCATAGAACCCGCGCTGGCACAGGTGCCACCGGCGGTGCGTGCGCGATTGTCCGTGCATCCCGCGGCGACCGTGGTGGGCATGTCCGAGCACCCGCGCGAAGCGATTCGCCGGCGCAAGGACTCCTCGATGCGCATCGCCATCGACCTCGTCAAGGAAGGACGTGCGGGCGCAATGATCAGCGCCGGCAACACCGGCGCTCTGACCGCGATGGCGCACTTCGTCCTGAAGACCGTTGGGCCTGTCGAGCGCGCGCCCATCATGTCCTCGGTGCCCGCGCGTAATGGCGGGCACACCCACATCCTCGATCTCGGTGCGAACACCAAGGCGAGCGCCTTGCAACTCGCACAGTTCGCGACCATGGGCTCGATCGTGGCTCGCGATGTATTCGGCATCGCCACGCCGCGCGTCGGCCTGCTCAACATCGGCGAGGAAGACACCAAGGGCCACGAACTCATCCAGGAAGCGCACGAGCTCATTCGCGGCAGCGGCGTGAACTATCTCGGATTCGTCGAAGGCAATCACATCTTCGATGAGAACGTCGACGTCGTGGTCACCGACGGCTTCACCGGCAACGTCGCACTCAAGGCGATGGAGGGTCTCGCCAAACTGATCGTCGAGCAGCTGCGCACGGAGTTCTCGCGCAATACGACCAGCAAACTCTCCGGGTTGCTAGCCCGCCCGGTCCTGCGGCGCGTCGGCGAGAAACTCGATCCGCGGCGCTACAACGGCGCCTGCATGGTCGGACTGACCGCAGTCGTGGTAAAAAGCCACGGCAGCGCGGACCGCGTCGCATTCGCCCAGGCGGTGGCCACGGCCGCCACCGCGATGCGCCGGGGGTTGCCTGCCGCGATAGCGAACGCACTGTCGCCTAACAAATAGAAGGGTCAGCATGTATTCACGTATCGCCGGCACGGGTTCCTATCTTCCCGAGCAGATCGTCACCAATGCCGATCTGGAAAAGAAGATGGATACCACCGACGAGTGGATCCGCTCGCGCACCGGCATCGAACGTCGGCACATCGCAGCCGTTGGGCAAACCACGGTCGACATCGGTGAAGGCGCGGCGCGGCGCGCCATCGAAGCCGCCGGTGTCCTGCCTTCGGAAGTCGACTTCATCGTGTTCGGCACCACCACGCCCGATCTGGTGTTCCCCAACTGCGGAACGCTGCTGCAGGCGCGCCTCGGTGCACGGGGTTGCCCTGCATTTTCGGTGGAAACCGCGTGCAGCGGTTTCATCTACGCCCTGTCCATCGCCGACAAGTTCGTGAAGGCGGGCGAGGCCAAGTGCGCCCTGGTGGTCGGCGCCGAAACGCTCTCGCGCATCACCAACTGGTCCGATCGAAATACCGCGGTGTTGTTTGGCGACGGGGCGGGGGCCGTGGTGCTGAAACCCTCGGCCGAGCCCGGCATCATGAGCACGCACCTGCATTCCGACGGCGCCTACAAGGATCTGTTGTACGTCGACAGCGGTGTATCCAAGGGTTTCAACATCGATCCGGTGACTAACAAGGTCGACATCGGCATCAAGATGGCCGGAAGCGAAGTGTTCAAGGTCGCCGTGACCAAGCTCGGCAGTGCGGTCGACGAAGCGCTCGCCGCCAACGGCCTGGAGAAGTCAGCGGTGAACTGGCTGATCCCGCACCAGGCGAACATCCGCATCATCAACTCCATGGCCAAGCGGCTCGAACTGCCGATGGAGCGGGTCATCGTCACCGTGCAGGATCACGGCAACACCTCGACGGCCTCGGTGCCGCTGGCGCTCGATGTGGGCGTTCGCGACGGCCGCATAAAACGCGGCGATCTGTTGTTGCTCGAAGCGTTCGGCGGCGGCTTTACCTGGGGATCAGCGCTCGTCAGGTATTGAGTATGGGGACAGTCCCCGATTCACCGCTTCGCGGGCAAAAGGGGTCAGACCTCTCCGCGGTTTCTTGCAGCTTGCAGTGACCTGACGAGGTCTGACCCCTTTTGCTAGGAATTGGGGACCGTCCCCATTCTTCTAGCGTCGGACCACCTTCGACATCTCACGCTCGAGATCATCGAGCAGCGACTGGACGTCTTCGGTTCCTTCAGTGTCATTCATCATGATGGCGCCGTCTTCGTCCATCTCGACCCGGGTGATGCCCGGGTTGGCCTTCTCGAGCTCTTCGAGGAGGTTCTGCGTTTTCTGGTGTTCCTGAAGCAGCTTGCGGCTCTGGGCCACGAGCTTTTTGTGCTGCAGACCTTGCAGGATCGTCAGCTGCAGCTCCTTGGGATGGCAGGGCTTGAGCAGAAAGCGGTAAACCTCGCCTTCGTTGATCGCGCGCACCGCCGCTTCGAGATCCGCCTGGCCCGACAGGATCATGCGGATGGTGTGGGGCCACTGTTTACGCACTTCAGCGAGAAACTGGCTGCCGGTCATGCCGGGCATGCGTTCGTCGGAGACGACCACGTCGATGTCGTTGCCCGCGAGAATCATCAGGCCCTTCTGCGCCGAGTCGGCCGTGAAGATCTCGAACTGCGAACGATCGAGGCTGCGAACCAGCGCCGAGGTCAGGTTCGGCTCGTCATCGACCAACAGTAGTTTGCTCTTTTCCATGGAATTACCTTTATTCAACCGGCTTCTGCGTTACCGCAGCGTAGGCCTCGCGCCACTCGCTCCAGCGACCCATGCGTCCCTGGGCTTCCAGGTACGCGACATTCAATCCCAGCTCCTCGGATCGCACATCGGCGATGTCCGGACGATGCGCCAGCCGGTCCGCCACGTGCACGATGCCAGCGAGGCCGAAACCTGTGTTCGGAGACTGCGAAGGATCTTCGTGATAGGCGATCGCCTCGGCAATGGTGTTTGGCAGGCCCCACAGTCCAACGAGATACGCGCCCACGTCGGTGTGCGCCGCGTGCAGCTCGAGCATTTCGATCTGCTGCAGGTCTCCGGGCCGATCGCCGACCTGCTTGAGGACCTTCGCGTACTGCTCGGGCATTCCCATGGCGAGCACCAGCTTGCCGATGTCGTGCAGCATGCCGGCGAGGAACGATGCGGCCACGATGTCTCGATCGAGATTTTCGGCAATGGCGATGCGATGCGCGGCAGCCGCAGTCGCCATGCTGTGCCGCCACAGCTCGTCCATGCTGAATCCCTCGACCACAGGCGGCTCGCAGTCGGAGAAAATCCCCTGGCCCAGCACCAGCGCCATGATGCGGTCAAGGCCTAGCAACGCGCCGGCGCGCGACACGTCGGCGACGGGCTTCTGCAGGCCGAAATAGGCGGAGTTCACCAGCTTGAGCAGGCGCGCGGTCATCGACGGATCGGTCGAGATGATGCGCGAGACGTCGGCGAGACTGGAATTGGGCTGCTTGAGCGCCTCGATGAGCTTTTGATAGGTCGCCGGCAGCGCGGGTAGTTTGTTGATGCGCGCGACCAGCGCCTTGACCGAGTCACTGCCGGCGAGATCGCGCAGCGCGAAGGCGCGGCTGATGGTCCCCTGCAGGATCTCCGCGTCGCAGGGTTTGGAGAGGAACTGGTGCGAGACACCGAGCGCTTTCATCACCGATTCGGTTTCCGCCTGGCCCGAGAGGATCAGCCGGATGGTGTTCGGGTATTCCCTTTGAACGATCTCCAGGAGTTCCGCGCCGTTCATGCCGGGCATGCGCATGTCGGTGACCACGACTTCGCAGGGTTCGGTGCGCAATGCATCGAGCGCGGCCTGAGCGCTGTTCACGAACGTCATCTGCCATTCGTTGCGTTTGGGTCGCAGCATGCGCTTGAGACCCTCCAGCACGCGAGGTTCGTCGTCGACGAAGATGACGCGGATTGCGTTCAAGCTGCAGCTCCGGCCGCCGTTTCCGCATCCGGCTTGGAGCCACCGATGGGCAGCCGGATGGTGAAAGTAGTGCCTGCGCCCGGACTGCTCGTGACCTTGATGGCGCCGCCGTGCTTGTCAACAATGACGTTGTGGGCGATGGCCAGGCCCTGGCCGGTGCCTTTGCCGACTTCCTTGGTCGTGAAGAACGGCTCGAAGATGCGTTGCTGAACGAGCAGCGGCATGCCGGTCCCGGAATCGCTGATTTCGACGACGGCGAAATCGCCGTCGGCGCGAGTGCGGACGCGGATCTTGCCCTTGCCCTTGCCGCCGTCACCGACTACGTCGGAGATCGCGTGCGCCGCATTGACGATCATGTTGAGTACCACCTGATTGAACTCGGCCGGCGAGCAATGCACCGCGGGCAGGTCAGCGTCGAGATCCATGTCGATCTCGGCAACATACTTCCATTCGTTGCTCGCGACTGTGATGGTGCTCTGGATCGCGCGATTCAGGTCGGTGGCGGTCTTTTCGCGCGCCGGGTGCGAAAACTCCTTCATGGCGCGCACGATCTTGGCGACGCGATCGACGCCTTCGAGTGACTGATTGAGCGCGCGCGGAATCTCTTCCTTCAAATATTCGAAATCCGCTTCGCCGACCAGTTTGTCAGCCGGTTCGCCGCCGACGTCGACCAGCTGGCGCAGCAGCGAATCCAACTCGCCGAAGGATTCCTTGAGGAAGCGCAGGTTGTCGCCCACGTATTGCGTCGGCGTGTTGATTTCGTGCGCGATGCCGGCCGCGAGCTGACCGATTGCTTCGAGCTTCTGCGCCTGGCGCAGGTTGTCCTCGAGCCGATCGCGCTCCTCGAGCGTCTGCTTGAGCATCGAGATGTCGGTGATGCAGCCTTCCCAGCCGGCGAACGCCTGTGACGCGGCGTACAGCGGCGCGGTATTGATGAGGACGTTGAGCTTGCCGCCCTGGCAGTCCTGAATCGTCGTCTCCCAGTGTTCGACCGCGCGTTGCCGGGCGATCTGGTCAAGAAACTGCGCGCGTTTGCCGGGTTCGAACAGCAGGTCGAGAAAATTTACCTGGTCCAGTTTCAGACCCTGGCACGAGAGGAGCTTCACGCAGGCGGCGTTCGCGGTCTTGAGCACGCCATCCTGGTTGGCGGTGAACAGCGCCACCGGCACGTTGTTGAACAGATCCTGGTAGCGGCGCGTGGCACGCACCAGGTCGCGATGAAAATTGTTGCGCTCCACCGAATACGACACGATGCGCGACAACATGCCGGCATTGACGCGGCGTTTCTCGAGATAGTCCTGTGCACCTTCGCGCACCGCGGTCAGTCCCTGCTTGTAGTCGTCGGACCCGGTGAGCACGATGATGGGCGTGAGATCCGCAACCGCGCGAAGCGCGCGTAGTGCTTCCAGCCCTTGCGCGTCGGGCAGCCCGAGATCGAGCAGCACCAGGTCGTACTCCACCGTCTGCAGACGTTGCGCGGCCTCGCCGGCGGTCTGTACCCAGTCACTGGTCAGGTGGTTGAGGCCGGCGTCCTTGAGATGGC